>CALCJP010000278.1 GCA_937967625.1 uncultured Saprospiraceae bacterium | reverse complement strand
CTCAGCGGAGCCATAAGGCGCCTTTGATACCAGCTTAAGTTTTCCACATTTTTAATGTGGAATTAACAAAAGAAAAAAGTAGCAAAAAAGAAAAGTTATACATAATAATAATTGTAATACATACCAATCCTTCTTATTTGCAAACCTAAAGGCGGAGTCGAGGACGGCAGCAATAGCAATTCGTTCTCCTGTTTTCGTCCTCGACTTCGCTCGGACTCCGGTTCTGGTGCGGTAACCATGGTAACCTGGCAACAATGGAAACAATGGAAACAATGGAAACCACGGCAACTCGGCAACTACTTCCTCGCCTCCACCAACACCTCCTTCAACATCACCTCCGTCCACTCTTTCTCCTCATCGCTGAGGCGTTCTAAAATACGAACGGCGTCTTTGTAATCGTAGAGTTCGAGGATGGATTCTTTTTCTCTTTTGTATTTTTTCGCTTTCGCGGAATTGAGTTGCAGCGTGCTGCTTTTCTGCTGGAAGATATTGACCTTATCGACTTTGATTTCGTCTTTGTTGATTCGGATTTTTTGATATTCGGTGAGGGGGATTAGGTTTTTATAAATCATCGCCAGAAGGATATAAACAAACATCAAACCCACCGCTATCGCCACCCAATAGGCGGGACTATTCCACAACACTTCCGTAAATGCTCGAATGGAGCGGTAGCCATAAACGGCAACGATGAGCCAAATTAAAGTCTTGATAGTCGTCCACATCCAATGCGGTTTTTTAGGGGGCAAGACGACTTCTAAAAAATCATCGGTTGCCCAATGCATCTGAATATCTGAACCTTCTGGTGGGCGAAATCTGATAGGCAGGGTGTCTTCCCAACCGGTGTTGTCTATCGCAAATTCGGTATCACACATTTTGCACATCAGCACATCCATGGAAGGGTGCAGATAGGTGGAATCATGTTCTGTTTGACAATTAGGGCAGATGAGTTTCATGGAGCTAAATTATGGTTTTGGGAGGGATTTTTCAAACTATCATAATTGCTATCAATTTGTTGTTTTTTTAGTACTTTTAAGGTATTGACTATTGAGCTATTGGTGATTAGACTTTCAATCAACCATCGGACATTGACCAAAAAATGTCATATTTTTACAAATGAAAAATATCAAAAGTTTCCATTAAAAGTTAATTTTACATTATTAATTTCCATTTAGCGGAAACTTTTACTATATTTATCTTGTATGATTGTAATAGCAACGAAAACCAATAAAGAACTAAAAATAGAAATAAAACCTATTGAAAAAGATGATTACAGGTTGGTAACAAAGAAAAGGTATTTCTTTGACTGGAAAAAGGAGGAAAAACAAGAAGTATATAAATTAACATTAGAAGGGAACAAAGATATATTAGGACTAATTTCGATAGAGCGAATACCGGATGAATGGAGAATCCACATAAGGCTTCTAACTGTTTCAAAGGAAAATAAAGGTCAAAATAAAAATTATGAAAACATCGCAGGAAACCTAATTACACATGTATCCAAAATCGCATTGAGAGAATATGCCGAACTTGCTTGCGTATCCTTAAAACCAAAAAGTTCGATTGCTCAGCATTACATTGAAAAATACGATATGAATATTACTGGCGCTACTTTAAGTATTGAATTACCAGAAATAATAAATCTAATTAAAAAATACGACCATGAATAGAAGTAAAATAAATAATAAAGAAATACCCGGCGCTGAGTATGGTGTCGATTCAAGATATGCTTCTAAAAAAGAAAAAACTGCTGATGGTAAAGCATTGATGGAAGCGAGATTGAAAAGGATGAAAAATCTTTCAGATGAACAGATTATAACAGCAAAGCTTCTTCAATTGAAACTTAAAATGGAGGAATTTATTAAAAATCCAGTAGAAGAGAATCAAAACTTCTTTACAGATTTCTTGAAACTTTACATTGATACCATTTACAATAAAAGAGTCCATTTTGCTAAAGATATTAATATAACTCCTGTTAGTTTAAGTCAAGTTTTAAACAATCATAGAGAACCAAAAGAAGAATTTATTTTGAGATTAATGATTCATTCTGAAAAGACTTATGCAAAAATCTGTGACTTCCATAAAAAGACTTGGTTTCAAGTTTACTTTCATGAAAAGATTTATGACACTATGTCTAATCAAAGTAAATGGAGACCTCAGGTAGAAAAACACGTTAATATTAGCAGACTAATCAAACCCTCTTAGTTGGAAATACTGTCAGGGAATCAAGTAAAGAGCTGTACACATAAATAACCTACCGTACTCCTATCACGTCACAGAGCACCACACAGATGAAATCCACACCCACCTCCCTCTCAAAATTCGGCAACATCATCCTCAAAAAGCTAACCACCTATTTTGGCGAAAGCCAGGAAGGAAAAGGAAAAGTGCTGCAACAAATACCACCCACAGAGATGGCGGCGCAGATGAATTTAGAATCATTCATCCGAAATGGTGGGCTGACGCCTGAGAATGTGCATACCTTTTTAGACCCCTATCTCGAAAACAGCCAACAGATGCACCACCCCGGCTACATGGGTCATCAGGTGGCGGTGCCGCATATCGCTTCGGGCATGGCAGATATGATTCATGGTGTCATCAACAATCCGATGGCGATTTATGAAATGGGGCCATCTGCCGCAGTGCTGGAAGGAACGATTGTCAATTGGATGCTCGAAAAGGTCGGTTGGTTTCGGGTCGAAAGTATTACTGATTTTAGCCCAATTGAAAACAATGGCGGTGGTGTTTTGACACATGGCGGCTCGCTGGCAAACCTGACGGCATTACTTGCCGCGCGCGCGCAGGCGGCGCCCAATGCATGGGAGGAAGGCAACCCTGACGACTTGGTGGTGCTTTGCCCGGAGGTGTCGCATTACTCCGTGGCGCGGGCGATTTCGATTATGGGTTTGGGGAAACAGGCGGCGATACCCGTGCCTGTCAATCGATTTGAAATCATGCAGCCGGAACATTTGCAACCCATTTTCACGAAAGTGAAAAATGAAGGCAAACGAGTCATGGCAGTCATCGCCAACGCTTGCGCGACCTCGACGGGTTTGTATGACCCCATTGATGAGATTGGGCAGTTCTGCAATGAAAATAATTTGTGGTTTCATGTGGATGGCGCTCATGGCGCAGCGGCATTGCTTTCGCAAAATGATCGATACTTGCTCAAAGGCATCGAACGTGCTGATTCGCTGATTTGGGATACGCATAAAATGTTGCGCACCACTACCCTATGCGCTGCCGTTTTGTTCAAAAATCAAAAACACCTGGCGCAGACCTTTCGGCAAAAAGGTAGCTACATCTTCCACGAAAAAGAGCAGGTTGGTTTTGACATGATGCCTTATGCGATTGAGTGTACCAAAGCAGGTTTGGGTTCCAAATTGTTTTGGGTTTTGGCAGCGGAGGGCGAGCAAGGACTTTCGCAATTCGTTGAAAATCAGCTACTTAAGACGCGACAGTTTTATAAATTGATTCAGAGTCATCCTGACTTTATGTGTCCTTATGAGCCGCAGATGAATATTCTTTGTTTTCAATATATCAAGCATAGTTTAGAAAATGATCACCAATTAGCCATCCGAAATGCCATCATCAAACGTGGGAATTATTACATCTCTTCGGCGGAGGTGAATGGCAGGCGGTATCTACGTTTTGTGCTGTTGAATCAGTTGACGACGGCTGAGACGATTAAGGGGTTGATGCGGGAGATTGTGGAGGTGGCGGAGGAGATCGATTTCAATCAAAATCAAAATCAAAATCAAAATTAGAAATCAAAATCAAAACTAGAAATCAAAATCAAAACTTCATCATTTTGATTTTGATTGAACCTTTTGATTGAATCTTTTGATTTTGATTGAATCTTTTGATTTTGATTGAAGTTTTTGATTGAATCTTTTGATTGTCACGCCTGATCCTTCATCAAGTAATCACTCGGCGTGATTCCATAATGCTCTTTAAACGCGCGCGAAAAACTATTCGGATTTCCAAAACCGACTTTGTAGGCGACCTCGGCGATGGTGTTGTTATTGGCTTTGAGGAGGCGCTCGGCAGTTTCGAGACGAATCTGTTTGATGACAACGGAAGGAGATTTTCCGGTGATGGCTTTTATCTTTTTGAAAAGCTGTACGCGACTGATGCGCATTTTTTCGGCGACGGCATCTACTGATATTTTTCCATCTTCCATTTGGCTTTGGACGATTTCGATGAAGCGCTCCAAAAATGGATCTTGCGCTTCGAGAGGAGACTCATCTTTCCATGCGATTTCGAGGGTGTGGGAGGTGTGCTCGGCGGGAGGGCGTTTTCCGTAAAGGAAATAAAATAAAATGCCCAATGGAATCAAACCCAGTAAAATCCAAAAAGCGAGATTGCTGTTTTTCTCAGTAGCAGGGATTTTGGACTGCTCATATTTTTCTTGAAGTGCCAACAATTCTTTCGAGTAAAGAAAGGAGTTTTCATCCGCGTCCGCCTCATCAATATCTTCGGTTAATTTGACTGCTTCCTCAAAGCGTTCTTGGCTTTTGTAGATTTCTGCAATGACTTCTTTTATTTCGAGGTGAACGCCTTTTTCTTCGATGGATTCGAGGGCTTTGAAGCATTGTGCAATCAAAGAATCTGATTTTTCATGTTGCCCTAATTCGTGATAGTATTTTGCCGCATAGGAGTTGACAATTGGAATCCTTGATGGGATGTGCTCTATTATCAATCCTCGATCTTTTGCTAACAACTGTACTCCTTCCTCCCATTTTCCGCAACGATTATAAAGCTCTGAAAGAAACAAAACGCAGTAAGCAATGTCCATTTTTTTATCTCTTGCTCTAAAAAAAGAATCTGCTTTGAGCATGTTTTCTTCCGCTTCGACATATTTATCCTGAAGCATGAGAGAGATGCCCAAATTACTATAAGTAGCCCCCAAACGCGCTTGGTTTTCCATCTTCATGCAATGCTCCAATGCTTCCTCCAATTCTCTTTGGGCGTTTAGATATTGCTTTTGATTCATGTAAATGGCATTCCGAACATAGTTGGAATGCAGGTAAGAACTTAAGATAAAATTATCAAGTGAATCTCTAATTTCGAAAACTGCATTGGCTATCGAATCTACCAACAGCGAACCACTAAAAGCACCATAAAAATCCCCTTTATAATAATTACTCCAATCTTTTGTCTTATAAATATTTCGATAGCAAACCAACTTTTCTTCTTCGGTAAGGAAATCGTAGGCAACTACGAGAGAGTCCGCTTCTTTCAGATAGTCTTCTCCTTTCGGAGAATCATAAGGACCAATAAACTGAGCTAAATTACATAAGGCATTGATGCGCTTTATGCCTGTGATAGTGTCCAGATGCGCCATCAATTGGGTTACCCGAGGAGGTAAGTCCTTATTTGCCGAAAGGCATAATGGAAAGATTAGACTTATTACGGTCAGTTTTATTGTAGTGCTTAATTGATTGCTCATAGTAGATTTGGTTGCCTGAATTTTTCAGGACTGTAAATTGAGGGGGGGGTATAAAAATCCGAATTTTCGATGAATAATCAAACTTTAAAACTCTATTAGAAAATAAATCGCTAAATACTTTTAGAGATTTCAAGAAATTTCGAATTAACCTTATTCTAATTTGAAAGGCTTTTTACTTAATATTCAGATATTTTAAACTGAGGTTTAGCATTGTTTTTGCAGTCTAAAACTGAATCTTTCTTTTCCCTATGTCCGATAATATCCCCTAACATACTCGAACATATTCCTTTTGTGGGTATAGAAGAAACTTCTGAGGTTTAATCCATTGTAAAATTAAAGACTCTCCCCTCTTTAACTATTATCTAAATTATGAGAGAGTTATACCTTTGTTTAATTTTTTTGGGAATTCCAATTTTTCTTACGGCACAGACCGTACAGAATGGATGTGATGCAGGGGGTTTTGGCATTGATGGTGATTTATATGCAAATGGCTCTCAATTCGGAAACATTGCAGGCACTGCTACAATAGATGATTGGTTTACCAATCAAACGATCTATCCAGGATCTGCATTTGGCGTAATAAGTAACGACAGCGCGGCAGTATGGAACAATTCTTCCGTTGCATATTTCAGCCTTACAACTGAGATGTCTCAAGCCGCAAATTCTATAATCAATGGAATCAGATGGCAAGATGGAATTTATGCGAGAGATTTTTATGGAGGTACGGGTTACCGTGATTTTACAAGTTATACCAGTTCAGGTAAAAATGGGGAAAATCCCGAAATATGGCCAGCGGGTGAGTCCAATGTGGTTCCAAAAAATGATCTAATTGATTGCTATGGACATTTAAGACGAAATGGGCCTACTGCTGCTGCTGATTTATGGTTGATGACAGGTTTTTCTCGAATTTCCAATAGTGGAGAAAGCTATTTCGATATTGAACTTTTTGCCAATGAGATTTATTATGATCCTGTTACTGGTTTTGATTCAGAAGGAGCAGAAGCTGGACATACAGCATGGACTTTCGCTCCTGATGGAACCATCTTAAGAGCAGGAGATTTAGTCGTTTCGGTAGTTTTTTCCACTTCAGCGACTCCTGAAATTGAATTGAGAGTTTGGGTAAGTAAAGATGACTTTGAGAATACAGATCCTGCCACTTTTGATTTCGGATCCGAATTCGATGGAGATGGCACTGCGGCTGTGTATGGTTATGCTTCTATAACCACCCCAACTGTCTCAAATATTATTAGCTGCGCTGCTCCAAATGATGAACCCACACCAGCTCCGCCATGGGGTTCTATCAATTCAAGTGGCGATTACAGCACCACTTACGACAAATGGCAATTTATAGAAGCCGCTATCAACTTAACTGAGTTTGGAATTGATCCTGCCTTAGCAGCATGGTCAGGTGGAAATGAGCCTTGTTGGAATCCTTTTGGAGGAATTCTATTCAAAGCCAGAGCATCGGCTTCTTTTACGGCACAGTTAAAAGATTTTAGTGGTCCTTATCCATTCGGAAATGTTCCGACTGTCCCGCCAGAAGCGAAAGGTGATACTATTAGTTGCTACACACCTGAGGTATGGATTCAACCTGATACTGTAGTTACAGGAGCCTATTATCATTGGTCCACCACAAACGGTAATATTTTATCTAATCCAGATAGTCTTGCCATTTTGGTTGATCAACCAGGAGAGTATATTTTATATGGAACTGCCATTCAAGGATGCACAGAAGATAATGACACTATATATATTCCTTCCTTAATTCGAGATGTCAATGTCTTGATTGAAGCTGATACTACTTGGGATTGTTCTTTACTGTCCCACTTGGTTGGAACAACAGATGGCACTTGGTTTTCGTGGGAAGGTCCCAATGGGTTTGCTTCGACCAACCATTCCATTTCTGTGGACGATCCTGGGCTTTATATTTTAGAAGTTCAGGACAGTATTTCAGGTTGCATTGGAATGGATTCTATTTGGGTATCTCGAATCGCCTGTGAAGCTATCGATCCAGGGGTGCTTCCTTCAGATGGCAACGTTGCCATTATGATTGACACCATCGCTCCGGAATTTACAGCCCCAGCAGACACTGCCATAGCGTGTGGTATAGACCCGTTCGATACAGATAACACCGGCATTGCCTCTGATGAAAGAGATAACTGTACCACAACAATCGGTACTGCCAGTTTTTCAGACCAAACCACTCCGACATGTGGAGGAACCATGATCATAGAACGAACTTGGACTTTGACGGATGATTGTGGTAATACTACTACCGAAAAACAAACCATCACCCTTATCGATACCATTCCTCCTCAGTTCACTCCTCCCGATGATATTACCCTCCTCTGTACTATCAATGCCAATGAAACCGGAATCACCGGAGAACCTTATGGTTTAGGGGATAACTGTGACCAATTTCTTGGGTTTCCAACCTTTAGAGATAGTCTTATTTCAGAACCTTGTCCCGGCGCTCAGGAAATTGCCAGAATCTGGACTTTGGAAGATGGCTGTGGAAATGACACGTCACTTATCCAATTTATTTCAGTAATCGATACTGTTGGACCCGCCTTCCAAAACATTCCCAATGACACTTTGGTAAATTGCCAAAGTATTCCTTCTGCTCCGGTAATTATTGCAAATGATAATTGTGGATCTGGGGTTGATGTGCAAATTGAAGAAGAAATAATAGACGGCGATTGCGTCAATAAGTACACCTTAAAAAGAATTTGGACAGCAACAGATAGTTGCGGAAATATTACAAGAGATAGCCAATTAATTGATGTAGAAAACTGTGATCCATTGGTAGCACTGACAAACAGTGATAGTATATTCGTTTGCGCAAACGATCCAATAGAAATTGTCGCCTTAAGTGATTATGATCCTGCGGTCTATCAATGGCAATCCAGCACTGATGGCATCGTGTGGTCTAATATCGCTTTCGCGAATGACAGTAACTACCTCATCTCAACTGCTCATCCGGTTCATTCTGGATGGTATCGTATTATTTCAGCCGGGCAGAGTACTCAAATTTCAGATCCGAGTTGTTCTGTTTCTTCAGATAGTATTTACCTTACGGTAAATCCCCTGCCAGATCCTTCCTTCCCTGAAGAATTTATTTGTGAGGGTGATTCCATTGATATACATGGAACATTCTACAACTCTAATCAAAC
>CALCJP010000277.1 GCA_937967625.1 uncultured Saprospiraceae bacterium | reverse complement strand
CGCTACAAAAGTTTTGAGTATTGATTACTTCCAAGGAATAGATTGCAGGATCCGAAACAACCAACCGATCCGAATTTGCACCCACAATCGGAATGCTTCCTTCGAACCATTGCAGTTGGAATGGAGTGCCTGAATCGGTTCCTAAACCACCCAATTCGATCGAAGTGACATCGCAAGTCAGTAGGCTATCTCTTCCTGGATGTACGGTTGGAATCGTTCGGTCTAAAAAGATTTCTACCGTATCTCTTTTGACGCAATTAGTCACTGAATTGGAGACTTCGAAAATGTATTCACCTATCGCGTCCACCTCAATTGTGAAGTCATCAATTTGTTGGCTGATATTGCCTCCGAGGGTCGTCCATTGATAATTAAAGTCAGTGCCTGAGCTGCCCGTCGCAACCAATTGCAACGCCAAATCTCGACAGTTCAAAGTGTCATCAATTCCCGCTTCCGCGAATGGTAAATCAGTGTCCTGCGTAATCAAAACGGAGTCGATGGCAGCGCAGCCATTGGTGGTGTTTTCGACATTTAGGTAATACATGCCGGGCTGATTGATGCGAGGCGTCAATGTCGTTTCGCCTGAAATGAATGCTGGGCCAGTCCATTGATAATCGAAATTGCCTCCCATCGAAGTTCCCGTCCCATCGAGGTCAATTATGGTTTTTGTACAGTTTAATTCGGTAGTATTTCCTGCCTCGGCGATAGGGTCGGTTATGTCCTCTGTGAGGGTGACAGTTGCGGAGTCTCGACAACCTGTTTGGTTATTTTCTACGATTAGGGTGTAGGTTCCAATTTCATTTACCGAAAGTGAATCGTTGTTGACATTGGGGGTGATTTGACTTCCGTTTCTTTTCCAAAAGTATTGATAATCAGCGCCTTGTGAAGAATTGCTGCCATCGAGAATGACATCGAGTCTATCGCAAGTTAGCACCAAAGGAGGCAGTACAGAAACGATTGGAGCGGTTTTGTCCAAAGCAACTTTGATGGTGTCTCTATCCAAACAAACCTTCCCCAAAGAGTCCTGACTCACGATGAGTTCATAAGTTCCAGAATCTGAGACCATGATGTTAGGTTGATTGGTATTGCCGCTAATTTGCCCATCTGTTGTGAACCAAACATGGGTAATTCTTCCACTTGGATTACTGTTAGCTCCGACCAATTGAATTTGAGGATCATCGCATGTGATGAGCGACGCTGGGTCAATAATCGCCTCAGGTTTTAGGACTGACAAACCAATCCTAATCAACGAATCGCAATTGCCCAATTGGGAAGTAAGAATGACCTGATAGTTTCCACTTTCGTGAAATTTCTGCCCGCCAATCTGAAAAGTATCTCCTTGGCAAATGATGGGAGCAATGTCAGTTTCCAAAACAGGAAGCACTGTCAAATCCAACTTGACAATGCTATCACAAAAGCTCGAAGTTGGAAAAGTATCTAAATAAACGCCTGACTGATTGTAGGTGTTTGCACCCACCGAAAAGGAGGTATTAAAGCAGATGGTTTCATCCAAATAAGTCGTGTCAGGAAGCAGCACTTCAAGATCCAATTTGATGACACTATCGCAGCCGTTGGCTAATTGAAAAACAACATCATAATTTCCCGAAAGGGTAAAAGTGCTATCGCCAATTGGATAAGATTCACCAATGCAAATCGTATCGGCAAGTGGCGTATCAGCCGGCGGCTCGTGAATAATCACCTTCAAACATCGGCTTGAAATATCGGCGCAAAACGGTGGGTCAGTTTGCTCCACCGTGTCTTTCAAATCATCCCAGCGGATGATGCCATTGGGCGTTGGCAGACTGTCCAAATCCATATTTAAATAGGAGAGTCCACAAATTTCGTATTCGCCAGCAGGGTAGTTGGTTAGGTCAACTTGGGGCGTGTTTAGGTAGTCCAAAAGCACTGTGTCTTGACCAATCAACCAATTGAAAGTATGTAAAGTTGGGTCGGGTGGACTGGGCGTTTGAAGATTGGGAGTAAGCAATAAGTCCGGATCGTTTTTGCAAAAATCCAATCGATTTGCTCCCTGAATTTCTCCCGCTTCCGCGAAACAACAGCTTAAGCCCTCTGGGTCGCAGAAGATTAGTCGAAAGCCGATTAGCTCACCTGTGTAGGTCGGGAAAAAGTTATGATTTTGGATTATCAGTTGCCAAGTACCATTGACAGTCCCTATGTTGAAATCCTCTAAATTTCCATTTCGAGGGTAATAGTTGCCGTTATAATTGGCGGCATTGACCCAATTCGCTCCATTGGACCAAGTGGCACCAATGCCTGGATCAGGACTTGCAGGGTCGCCAGAACGAACGAATGTGATGTCCCAAACTGAATTCAATGTGGTGGTTATCGTTGGGTTGGGAAGGTTTTCGCCAACCAGTAGAATTTGTTGACAACTCGGAGAAATCAATGTGATTTCCAAGCCGCGAACTCGATTATGAGTGAAATGTAATTCCACGCCACAAATGCCCTGTGCAGGGTCAGCAAGGTCATTATTTACCAAATCATTGACAATAAAATTGTGGGTTTCGAGAGAGGTCACCGGAATGATAATGCCACAGTCGTCGCAACCGCAACTTTGGGCACTTCCCCAAAAAGGCAAGAGCAGAAAAAACAACCATGGGATTTTTCTAAAAACAGTCATACTCGGAGCAACAATCGGTTCGGTGGAGATAAAATTCAATCTCCAATCAAAATTAAGGGTTTTAAACTAAACAGCGGTACTTATTAGATTATTTTTCATGTAAGTTGATTTATTAACTTTATGTTCAGTTTTTATTGGATCAACTTTATGATAGATCAATTGAAGAATTAGAAAGCAGGTCAAAATAAAAAGCCCCATGAATAATAAAATTCATGGAGCTTCTCTAATTATGGTTGATTCAATAAATCCTAATTAATTGCCACCAATGGAGGCTTCATTCGGCTCACAATTTAGATGGAAACCTGCGTCATAAGTTTTATCATTTCCTTTCGATGGGTCGAAATTGAAAACGGGTGTTTTTCCATTGGCTAAGATGTTGCTATCAGTAGCGGCAGTTCCTCCTGCGTTTTGTGAAGTGGGG
>CALCJP010000276.1 GCA_937967625.1 uncultured Saprospiraceae bacterium | reverse complement strand
TATCTTACTGATTTTGGGGGTCGTAGCCGCGATAAGCAAAGGAGGAATCCGAATGGGCAGTCAGATGATTATGGAAATTGACATGCCGCTTTTAGTGATTTCGTCCTTCCTACTTTTCTTTTGTTTGCAAGATGCTTCCCTTTCTATTTTTGAGGCGATTCTTTTGTTTATAGCATTGATTGTCTTTCTGGTCAACTCCATGAGAACCGATAGCAATAGCGATGACCAAGACCTTCCCAAAGCTTCCGCCAAAAATTATCTAATGATTCTTGTGGGAGCAATAGGAGTGGCTGTTGGTGCCCACTATACCATGCACGGCATTGAAAAATTATCTGAGTTGGCTTCTATTCCATCAGAGATAATTGCCTTAAGTTTAGTCGCGCTTGGCACCTCACTTCCTGAACTCGTGGTAAGTGTCAACGCAGCCAGAAAAGGCAAAAGCGAAATGGCAATTGGCAACGTCATCGGTTCCAATATTTTTAATACCTATGCCGTCATGGCGATTCCGAGATTTGTCTCTGACTTGAAGATTCCTGCTAATATTTTGGAGTTTAGTTTGCCATTTATGGTAGGGGTGACGGTGATGTTTGCGATAATTAGTACGCTCAATAAGATACCGAGAGCTTCGGGTTTTATGTTGTTAATATTGTATGCGTTTTTTATGTTATCTTTGTTCTAAGCGTAAAGCACCTCTACCTATTAATTTCAACCCGCTCTTATTGAAGACCTATTGATTTAAAAATCAAATCGGAGTTAATGAAAAAGTTTTATATTGTTTTAGCTTGTTTTTTTGCAGTCTTTTCTGACGTAAATGCTGTAACCATACTTGGTTGGTCATTTGAAACATCCTGCAATCTCTCGTCCACCACTACCACAATGGGAGCTGCCTCAAGTTCAGCCAGCAGAGGAGGAGGAGTTGGCGGTGCAAATGATTGTTATAGTAGTGGAAATTGCACAGGTTCTTCCTCTATTGGAGGCAGTAATTGGAATGAAGCTTCAGAAGCAGATGCAGTAACTGCAGGTGATTATTTTGAGTTTGAGGTAAATGCAGATGCCACGAGCACATTGCAACTTACTGGAGTCTGTTTCAATCAAAGAAGAACTGGTACTGGGCCTCCAAATTTGGCAATTTACGTAGATGGTAGTAATGAAGCTACACTAATGGGAGCTACTACTAATTCCACTACTTGTGGTGCATTAGCCGCTACTTTTTCGAGTGGTACAATTACTGTCAGTCCAGGAGGAACTTCGATCATAAGAGTATATGGTTGGGGCGGGTCTTCATCAGCAGGAACCTTGAGAGTTGATGATTTTGAAGTAAAAGGAAATATCATTCTTCCAGTAGAACTAATCTTTTTTGATGTAGAGGTGAATAGAGATAAAACCCTACTAACTTGGCAAACTGCCTCCGAAATCAATAATCACCACTTCCAAATCGAACACTCAACGAATGGACGTAATTTCGATTTCATTGGTGAGGTAGAAGGCAATGGAGATTCATTTTCAATCAATGACTACTCATTTACGCATGATAAGCCAACAAACGGCATCAATTACTACCGCCTCAAACAAGTAGATTATGACGGTGCTTTTGAATATAGCCATATCGTTTCGACCCCTTTCGGGGAAAAACAAAGTTGGTTACTATACCCAACTGCCTCAGCGAATAATTTGACCCTTGAGTGGGAAGAAGGCATTTCCGCGCAAGCGGCATCTATTTTCTCCCTTACGGGAAATAAAGTGCTACATCAGGTATTAGATATGGAAGCAGGTAAAGCCCAAATCAATATCGATCATTTGCCGCAAGGCAGATATATCATTCAGTTGGAAAGTGGGCGTCAAATATTATCAAAGCAGTTTGTAAAATTTGAGTAGTCGATAATCTAAAATTACCGACTACTTTCATGCTACTTAAAAAGCACTTTCGTAAAAAACGGAAGTGCTTTTTTACTTTTGCAACCATGCAACGAATCGAAGGCATATATTTCGCGCCAAGCGACATTAGTGGGAGAGGAGTCTTTACCATTCATGAAATACCTGCGGGAACATTGATTGAGATTTGTCCAGTCATCGTTTTGCCAAAAGAAGAATTACCTGTTATTCACAGCACGAAGCTGCATGACTATTATTTCACTTGGGGGATTGACCAAAAGCAATGCGCTATTGCGCTCGGCTATGGTTCGATTTACAATCATCATAAAAACTCCAATGCCGAATACAATCTCAATCTCGCTGATAAAACCATAGAAATCGTTGCCGTAAAAGACATCCCATCAGGCGCTGAAATCACAATCAATTACAACGGCGAAACCGGCGATGACAAAAAGGTTTGGTTCGAATAATTATGAATGAAGTTCTAAATGAAAACGGTTTCCCCTTTAGGGGGCAAGGGGGTATCTACCTCGACTACAACGCCACCACCCCCTGTGACCCTCGCGTCGTGGACGCGATGTTGCCTTACTTCTATGAGCACCCCGGCAATCCCGCAAGCCGCACCCACGCCATTGGCTGGCGAGCCGATGAAGCGGTAAAAAAAGCACGTAAGCAAATCGCTCATTTGACGAAAGTCGAAGCTCACGAAATCATATTTACCTCAGGCGCAACTGAATCAAATAACTTCGCTTTAAAAGGGATATATGAAAGCTACCAACACAAAGGCAATCATATCATTACCTTGACCACCGAGCATAAAGCCGTTTTAGACCCACTCAAAAAATTAGAAACATTAGGGGCAGAAGTCACCTATCTCGATGTCGAACCAGATGGCATGGTCGATTTGCAAAAACTCGAAAACGCCATCACTTCGCAAACCCTCCTGATTGCCACCATGTGGGCAAACAACGAAACGGGCGTCATTCAAAACATGAAAGCAATTGGCGAGTTATGCAACCAAAAAAACATTCTCCTTTTCAGTGACGCCACGCAAGCAGTTGGAAAAATTCAAACCCACCCCAAAGAATTGGGTGTTCAATTGATGTCTTTTTCTGCTCACAAAATGTATGGGCCAAAAGGAGTAGGAGCGCTCTACGTCGCACACCAAGACCCCAAAATCAAACTCGCCGAACAAATGAATGGCGGCGGTCACGAACGCGGCAATCGCTCTGGCACGCTCAATGTCCCCGGCATTGTCGGCTTCGGTAAAGCTGCCGAAATCGCTCAACAAGAAATGGAAGTTGACTCGGCTCGACTTCAGCAACTTAGAGATAAATTCGAAAACACCCTCCTTCAGCAACTCGAACTGACCTCCATCAATGGTCACTCCAAAAATCGGCTTGCACACACCTGCAATATGTCTTTCAAATTCATAGATGGTGAGGCATTGATGAATACGTTTAATCAACGGTTAGCCGTAGCGTCGGGGTCGGCATGTACATCCGCTTCTATTGAGCCAAGCCATGTTTTGTTGGGCATGGGTTTGAGCAAACATTTGGCGCAAGCCAGCCTTCGATTTTCACTGGGCAAATTCACTACCGAAGCCGAAATCGACGAAGCCGCCGCTATCATCATCGCCAATGTCAATCATCAGCGAGCATTGAGTCCGATTTGGGAAATGTATAAAGATGGAGTTGATGTGGAGGGGTTGATTTAGGTTGAAATGAGTTTATTACTGCGAGAAGTTTGACATGTTTCGGAGACGCTGATGAAGATGAATCGTTAAACGTACTCAATGTAAAAACTTCGTGGGCTGAGGTAAAAGAAACAATCAGCGTAGAATCTAAAAAACTTTTCGGGTTTTAACAAAACCAAAACCCCCACCCTCAAAACTTCCCTCTCCTCAATGGGTTACTTCACTATCAAAAGCTAACCTATATGTATTTCAAGTTTTTCCTACCTGCTTCGATGTTATTATTTTTTTCAGTGGCATTTTCGCCTCAATTTGAGGAAGAGTGTGGTGGGGATGAATTTGTAGTAGTTGAATTATTCACCTCGCAGGGCTGTCACTCCTGCCCGCCGGCAGATAAGTTGTTGAGCAAACTGGTTGATGAAGCAGAGGCGAAAGGACAAAAGATCTATCCGCTTTCTTTCCATGTCGATTATTGGAATTATTTGGGTTGGAAAGACCCATATAGTGATGCGGCATTTTCCGAAAGGCAAAGAAAATATTCGGTCGCTTTGAAGTCAGGCGTTTATACGCCGCAGATGGTTTTCAATGGAACCCAAGAGGCGATAGGTTCAAAAAGCGAAGAGGTGCGTCATCGCCTCAAACGTGCCAAAAGAGCCGCTTTCGCGGAAATAACGTTGCAGACCAACCTCAATCAAAAAACGACTGTGCTTGATGTGAGCTATGATATTCGAAACGCACCCCAAGGCAGTGTCTTAAATATCGCATTGGTCGAACGCGACTTGACCGACGCCGTCAGCAGAGGGGAGAATCGAGGCAAAAAATTACACCATGACAATGTGGTTCGTCAATTCATTTCCACGAAAGTGGGGGAGGGCAAACAGCGTTTCGAAGTGACGGATGTCAATTTAGCGAAAGCGTCGATTATTGCATTTGTCCAAAGCGAGAGGACAATGGAAATCTTTGCCGCTAAGAAAATCAGTCTTAAATAGACTTTCGTCAAATATCCATCTGCCCCAAGCTTTCCTGCCTGAGCCTCCATTTTTACGAAAAGCGTTCACTTTCGTGAAATGCCCTCATTCCGCGAAAGCGGTATTATTTATAGAAGTAAGAAAACTGATAAATAAGCCTCGCTTACTATCATGAGTGCTTTACTCAAACCCAACAATCTGACCGCACCTTCCATACCATTCAGGCTAATGCACGTCAGAAGAAATTCATACAGTTTTTGATATTTTTTTTTAACTGTAAGGAATTGCTTAATTCCCCCCTTTATTCGGTAGGAAGCATGGCATTCCAAATTAAAATTACAATCTTGCCTGCTTTTATAAGCGAAAAATCTATTTTTAGGCAGTTTTGATAACAAATATTATTTTATGAGTTCAAAAGCACTTGATAATCAGCCCCAGTGGATGGGACACCCTATTGGCTTATTTGTATTGTTTTTCACAGAAATGTGGGAACGATTCAGCTATTACGGGATGAGGGCGATCTTAGTTCTTTTTATATATTCATCTATAGAGGATGGAGGTTTAGGGTGGACGAAGGGAGAAGCTTTAGAGTTGTATGGTTGGTACACAATGTTGGTTTATGTAATGTCGATTCCAGGGGGAATATTAGCCGATAAAATGTTGGGACAAAAGAAAACCGTTATGCTGGGAGGGTTACTTCTTTGCATAGGGCATGGGATACTCGCAATAGATGGTTTAATGGCATTTTATGCAGGCTTAGGGCTAATTGTACTCGGAGTAGGTTGCCTTAAACCTAATATTTCTACAATGGTAGGGGGATTATACAAGCAAGGAGATGTTCGTCGAGATAAAGGTTTTATTATTTTTTACATCGGAATAAACATAGGTGCATTTTTAGCTGCTTTGATCGTTGGGTATGTCGGTGAAAAAATCGGTTGGCACTATGGATTTGGGTTAGCAGGAATAGGTATGGTGATTGGTCAAATTGTATATATCTGGGGGCAAAAATATTTGGTTGGTGTAGGTGATTTTTTAGGAAACTCAACAGAGGAGAATAAAGAGTTAATGAACAAGCCACTGACTAAGATCGAGAAAGACCGAATGGTCGTGCTTCTACTTTCATTTCTGATAATCATTGTTTTCTGGGGAGCATTTGAACAAGCGGGTGGTCTTTTAAATATTTATGCTAAAGAGAAAATAGACTTGTCAATTGGCTTTTTAGGAAGTTCAGTACCTGCTAGTTGGTTTCAATCAGTTAATGCCTTGTTTATTATAATTTTTGGTACTACCGTCGCAGGGTACTGGGTAAATAGAAAGAGAAAAGGAAAAGAAGTTTCTTCTTTATTTAAAATGGCAATCGGGACGATCATCATGGGTTCTGGTTTCCTTATGATGGCTGGAGCCTCTATGCAAGCAGGAGGCGAAGCATATGGAAAAGCTTCAATGATGTGGTTAATAGGAGCTTATTTGCTCCATACTATTGGTGAACTCTGCGCCTCACCTGTAGCGCTTTCATTTATCACTAAGCTCGCACCTGTGAAATACGGAGCAATAATGATGGGGATTTATTTTGCTGCTACTGGTTTTGGAAATAAGTTAGCAGGAACAATAGGTGAAGCATCTCAAGCGGAACCAATTGAAATTGTAATGACAGCAAGTCCAAATGATATTAAACCATTTCTCGCACAAGACACCTTGGTTGAAAAAGATATGGACTTTATTCTTAAAGGGAATATTTACAGTGATAATGATAGAGTATACTTAATTAACAATCAGGAAGGCGAGAAAAAAGATTTTACGAACTTTATTAGCCTTGATGAAAAAGCAAAGAAAGTTCTAAATGGTATGCTCGCTGATGAAAAAGCGACAAAAGATAATCAACTCCATGCTGTTGTCAGATTAGCAAAAGATGTGGAGGCGAAAAAAATTAAAGAAAACAAAGGTGACGGTAAAAACTACTCTGGTGTAATTGAAATTTTTGAAGTCCAAAACAAGCGCGAATTCAGAACTTTCCTTTTTATTACAGCTCTAACTGTTTTCTTTGGTTTATTAATTATTCTTTTCTTGAAAAAACTAAAAGCTCTAACTCACGGTGCTGAAGAAATCGAAATGGAAGTAGATGAAGCCGAAGGTTTTGAAGCAGGTGACAGTAACTAAATAAAATTTCAGAACATTTACGAATACAAATTTTCAATAAACAATGAGTAAAACATCTAATAACGACATTTTCAGTTCAACGGTACTCGGACACCCGTCTGGTCTTTTTGTACTGTTTTTCACAGAGATGTGGGAGCGTTTTTCCTATTACGGAATGCGTGCTATCCTCGTATTATTTTTAGTAAGTTCCATCGGAATCGGTGGTTGGGATTGGACAAGTAAAGAAGCTTTAGCCCTTTACGGAACCTATACCGCAATGGTCTATTTGACTCCAATTCTTGGAGGATATTTGGCAGATAAACACATCGGGTATCAAAAAGCCGTAGTCTGGGGAGCTTTGATTATGACACTGGGACATGCCTCCATGGCTTTGGAATTCAATCCAATATTTATGTATATCGGTATTGGGTTACTGATTATCGGAAATGGTCTATTTAAGCCGAATATGACTTCAATCATTTCACACATGTACAAAGACACTCCCGAAAAGAAAGATGGTGCCTATACCATTTTCTACATGGGAGTAAATGCAGGTGCATTCTTAGGAATCATGCTTTGTGGTTACATTGGTGAAAAAGTTTCTTGGAGTTATGGTTTCGGATTAGCAGGTATCTTCATGCTATTTGGAGCGTTACAATTCTATCTCGCAAGAGGCATTTTTGGAGATGTAGGAAAAGAGCCTGATGTAAGTCAAAAGGACACTCCTATCTTAGAATTTGAAGGAGATCGCTTGAATCCTTTTACACAGGTTGATAAAATTTTAATTGCCATTTCTGCCTTTATCGGAATCTCCTGGATCATCAATGATCCAATTTCAAAAATCGGAGGAACGAATCTTCTGGAATTTGGAGGAACAGATATTTCGGGCTATTACATACTCACAGGCCTTATTTTGTTCTTTATTCTTTTAGTCACAAGAATCCTTCGCTACCCAGTCCAAACAAGAGATCGAATGGTTGCCGTTGTAATTTTTGCAATCATGACTGTTTGTTTCTGGGCGTGTTTTGAGCAAGCGGGTGGGTCTATGACAATTTTCGCAAACGATTTCACAGGCAGAGTCATGTCTGGAAGTTGGGCTACGATTTTTAATGTTTTGAATGTTACGATTACCGTAGTTCCGGTTGCAATCATTACATGGGTTTTGTATAAACTATTTCAAAACACTTTTGCAAAATATAGTCTCTCCAATATTTTCTTGGCGTCCAGTTTTGTCATTATTTGGGGAATTATCTTTTGGATGTTGAATAGAAATTTCAATTCCAAAGCATACATCGTTGAGTACCAAACAATCGAGTCAGTCGAAAACAAGGATGGTGAATCAGCAACGACCTACACAAAAGTCTTGGAATCAACTCAAGTTCCTGCCGGTTCAAAAATTGTCAATAAGACAACAACTATCATTGAGCCAGGAGACATTGCAATTGGAGACAAAGTGGATATCATCGAAGTAAGAGGAAAGTTGCTTTATCTGACTGGTGAAAAAGCCACAACGGCACGAGAAAAAGTAGCCGCTGCCGGTAAGCCTTCTCCAATTCTGAAGGCAACCGTTCAGTCCATAAAAGAAAATGAAGTAGAGATTGGTGCAACATGGTTTGGTATTCTAAATTCACTTTTCATCATCATCTTTGCTCCACTCTTCTCAAAATGGTGGGAGAGTAAATACAATCCAAGTGCCGCCTCCAAATATGGCTTAGGACTCATCTTGCTCGGAATTGGTTTTGGTGCCTTAGCATTTGGTTCGATGTCAATTGAGAGTGGTGCTAAAGTAGCGTCAGTAAGCGTAATCTGGTTAGTACTTGCCTATCTCTTTCATACCCTCGGAGAGCTTTGCTTATCGCCTGTTGCCCTCTCTTACATCAGTAAATTAGTGCCAGGTCGAATGATTGCATTGATGTTCGGTGTCTGGTATATCGCTATTGCAATCGGTAACAAAATTGCAGGTTTGATGGGAGGACGTATTGAAGAAATCACCAGTGAAGCTTCAATGACAGAGTTTTTCTTGATTTTTACAGTTGTTCCTATCGCTTTAGGAGTCTTAGGAATTTTACTGAATCCAGTAATCAAGAAGTTAATGCATGGGGTTCGCTAATTGAACTTTCACTTTCGTGAAATATAAAATCCCTTCGCTCAACTGAGTGAAGGGATTTTTTTATGCCTTTCGGCAAATGCCCATTCGACGAAAGTCGAAAAAATCTTATCGAATTATATTATACAACTCATCCAACTTCGGGGTCAAAATAATCTCTACCCGTCGATTTTTAGAGCGGTTGGTTTCTGTATCATTAGGTGCCAATGGAACATAAAATGCGCGTCCTGCAGCGGTGATTCGTGAAGGGGTGACGCCATTGTCCGTAAGGATTCTAACTACGGAATTGGCTCGTGAGGTACTCAATCGCCAGTTGGTGTCAGAGCTGCCGACGTTGTCTGTGTGACCTTCCACGGTGATTTCCATTTCGGGATTGGTTCTTAAAATGGAAGCCAATTGTTTCAATGCGTCTTGACCGGCAGCGCCGATGTAATCACTGCCTGATTGGAACAATAGGTTTTGGCTCAAAGCCACATAAAGACGCCCATCGCGAGGAGTTACGGTCAAGTCAGCGGCAGAAAGATTAGACAGGGCGAGATTGATTTTTCGTTGCAATTCATTGACGCGGGCCTCTTTTTCGTAAAGCGCTTTTTGCAAATCATTCACCTTGGCTTTCCAGGCATCAAAATCTGTTTCTCTGGATTCGAGGTTTTTCTGATAGTTATCCAATGCGCGTTGGCGTTTAAATAATTCATCCTCTTGCTGCGCAAGTCGCTCAGACAAACCCCTTATCTCAGAAGAAGAAGACTCTAAAAGCATTTTATTGCGTTCCAAGAGTGAGTTGTAACGGGTGCTTAATTCTGCATAATTTGCTTGAAGGCTTTGCGCTAAAACAGTCGCTTCTTCCAGTGCTACTTGTTGATTTTTCCGCTCGCCTTCGAGGCGAAGGACATCATTTTGAAGTAATTCATTTTCTCTTTGAGCATTAGAGTTTTCTGCATGATTTGACTGAAGCATCGTATATTGATCTTGCAGTTCTTTATGTTTTTTTGTGGTAACACAACTCGTGGCGAGTCCGACAGCGAGAGAAATTAGTAATGGAGTAATCCTTTTCATGGTTGGTGTAGTTTTTTATCTTCTTTCTAAAATTTGATTGAAATTAGGACTTTATTAGCGAATTCTCAAAGAGTAAGATATGAATCAGTCAGGAATCGTAAAAAAGGGTATTCGAAAATGGCAGGCAAATTCACTGGAATCGACCGAAGATTGGCTCGTGGTGGAGGAGCCTTTGGAGATTCGATTGGGGTTGTTTTCGGGGGAGCAGCGAGTGCATACTTCCGTAGCAGTGACGATGCGCACGCCTGGGGCAGATGACTTATTGGCGGCTGGTTTTTTATTTTCCGAAAGGATAATCAACTCCCCGGAGCAAATTGAAACCATCCATTTTCCAAAAACGAAGGAGGCATTGGCTCAAGGAAATCTGATTCAATTTGACCTAAAAAAAGGTGTGACGGTCGATTTGCAAAAACTGAAACGCAATTTTTATACAACTTCGAGTTGTGGCGTTTGCGGCAAAGCTTCCATCGAAGCGGTGCAGCAAATGGCAGATTTTGAAAATACGAATCTTTCACAAAATGATTCCTTATTTCCCGAAAAGGGGAAAATTATTGCGCAACTCCCAAAGCTGCTTTTAGAGCAACAAAGCCTTTTTCAACAAACGGGCGGAATTCATGCTGCCGCACTATTTGACCAAGAAGCGAATCTTTTGGATTTACAGGAAGACGTCGGTCGCCACAATGCTTTGGATAAATTAATCGGCAATGCCTTCTTAAAAAATAATTTCCCCCTTTCGGGAAATATCCTTTTAGTCAGCGGACGTATTGGGTTTGAATTAGTACAAAAAGCGGCGATGGCGGGCATTTCATTTATAGCGGCAGTGGGAGCGCCTACTTCGCTTGCTGTTGGATTGGCAGAGCAAGTCGGCATGACAGTGGTGGGGTTTTTAAAAGAGGATCGATTTAATATTTACACAAAAAAATAGCCGTCAGGCGAAAGATTGCCGCCTGACGACCATTGAAAATAGTAAGCACTAAAACAGGTTTTTAGAAGCGGTAAAAAAATGGATTTTAGGCTTCAGCCATTTCTGTTTGATGTGCATTGACCAGTTTTTTCTGAATATCATTCGGCACTGCCGCATATTCAATAAACTGGCGAGTAAATTTTGCGCGCCCTTGCGTCAGCGAACGCAATGTGGACGAGTATTTATACAATTCTGCCAAAGGTACTCTGGCAGTTATTTTTTGATAATGACCATCGGCACCCATACCCATGATAATCGCTCGACGCGTCTGCAAATCACTCATAATGTCTCCCATCACATCGTCAGAGCAAAGAATTTCTAACTCGTAAATAGGCTCTAAAAGTTGTGGAGCAGATTGATTGAACGCATTTTTGAACCCCTGCGAGGCCGCCAACATAAATGCCATATCATTGGAATCAACCGGGTGCATTTTGCCATCATAGACGCTGACGCGAATGTCTTGGCAATTGGAGCCAGTCAGTGGACCTTCTTCCATTTTATTCATGATGCCTTTTTTGATGGCATTGCTAAAGCGGGCATCAATTGACCCTCCGACGATGCACCAAAAGAAATTTAGCTTTCCACCCCAAGGCAAATCCACTTCTTCTTTTTTACGTACGGTCAGACCAGCAGGATCAGGCATGCCTTCGTATGATGGTTCAATACGCATGTGCACTTCTGCAAACTGCCCAGAGCCACCTGATTGTTTTTTGTGGCGGTAAGCTTCATTGGCTTGCTTGGTAATCGTTTCCCGATAAGGGATTCGGGGGCGAATGAATTCCATGGCGATGCCATGCTCTTTTTCGACTTTGGTTTTTATCAAGTCCAAGTGCAATTGTCCTTGACCATGTAGTAAGGTTTGTTTTAGGGTGCGTGATTGCTCCACTTGTAAGGTTAAGTCTTCCTCCGCGATGTGATTCAGTGCTTTCATCAATTTTTCCATTTCCGCTTTTCCAGGTGGCTCAATAGCGGTTCGGATTCGCGAATTCGGAAAGTTCATGGTCTCTATTTGCCTTTCCGTTCCTTTTGTGTTCAGTGTTTGATTTGATTGTGTTTCGCGCAATTTGACCGTAGCTGCGATGTCGCCTGCACAGATGACGTCGCCTGCCGTTCTTATTTTTCCATTATTCAAATAAATTGAACCCAATCGCTCGGTCGAGCGATTGCTGGCATTGACCAATTCATCACCTGACTTCAAACTGCCGCTATACACTTTAAAATACGAGACATTTCCGACTCTATTTTCGTTGACTGTTTTGAAAATAAAAGCAGTGGTAGGTGCCGAAGCATCACATTTTATGGTAGAGCCATCAGCCAAAAGAGCTTCCGGACGCTCTGCCGGAGAAGGGCAGATGTCATTGATAAAACCCATGACGCGACCGCTTCCCATATTGCGCTCTGCGGAGCCACAAAAAACCGGATAGATCGACTGCGTTGCAATTGCCATGCGAAGCCCTGCTGCTAAATCATCTTCTCGGAGGGTTCCTTCTTCAAAATATTTTTCCATCAAGCCCTCGTCATTTTCGGCGGCTGCCTCTACGAGTGCGTTGTGCATTGCTTTTGCGCGTTCCATTTCTGAATCAGGGATAGGTTCTTTTTTGGGTTTGCTGCCTTCTGGGCCGAAGACATACATGGTCATGCGGAGGGCATCAACGATGGTGTTGAATCCGATGCCTTGCCTGAGTGGGTACTGGACGGGCACCACTTTATTTCCAAATCGGTTTTTGGCTTGTTCTAAAGTTTTATCAAAATCTGCTTTGTCATTATCAACATGATTGATAACAAAAATGGATGGGGTCTTATAATTTTGAGCATACTCCCATTGGATTTCACTTCCTACTTCAACGCCGCTACGAGCATTCAACATAAAGACAGCCGTATCAGCTACTTTTAGTGATGACACCAATTCTCCCACAAAATCATCTGAACCCGGTGTGTCAAGAATATTGATTTTTGAGGATTTCCATCCTGCGTGCATGAGGGAGGCATATAGTGAGTTGTTTCGCTCTTGCTCCAAAGCGGTATGGTCAGAAACGGTATTTCCTTCGGTGACTGAGCCGCGACGGGAGATCGCGCCTGCTTCAAAAAGCATACATTCGGCAAAAGTAGTTTTGCCACTACCCGAGTGTCCAAGCAAAACGACATTTCTGATGTTTTTTGTCTCGTAGTTCATAATCGAATTTTTTTCGGTTAGAAAATGTTTGTTGATAGAGAGCGAAGCCCCAGTTAGAGAGGGGAGATGAAGTTAGGAAAAAATCCTTTTTTACCAAACTTTTATTGGGAAAGTAAAGGTGTTTCGGAATTTACTTACATTTTCCGAAATGAAGGGGAAATAAAAAGCCCCTCAGTGCTGGAGCGACTGAGGGGCTTTTTAATGGATACGTTTATCAATTTAATTTAACATTCATCAAGGCATCGTTGTAAATCATTATGACAATCCTCTACTAAAAGATTATAAGCAAAATCACAAGCATCTGTACAGTGGTCATACATCCAGTTAGAGTCCGAACCAGTCCAAATTGGACTATCTGGATCGAATGCAAATAAATCTTTACAGGTTAGTTCACAAAAATATAGAGCAAATGCATGATCTTCAATACAACTTATGAAATCATCGAAACAAGCTTGTTCGCATTGAGCATTTACATTCAAGAGAAAAAATATACTAAGTATGATTGATAGACTAATTTTTTTCATCATTATTATTTTTTAAAGGAGGAGATGATCGGTTCTAAATAATCTCATTTGGTCGTTGCCTTTAAAGAGTAATTGATCAATTTTATTCTTTCACATAAAATTTACATTTTCCTTTTACCCTAATTCATTTGACCAAATAAATTAACATAGTCCCATTTTATACACGGTTATATTGAAATAATTAGTTGTGCTTTTCTGAATCAGAAAGTTTTGAAAGTTGTATTGAAATATCTTTGTTAGTAACTTCTGGATATTTAGATTTAAACTCAATAAGTTTTTTTCCAAAGTCTTTTTTTGAATCTGTAGAAATACTTTGGTGATATTCTTGCGCTCTTTTACCGCAAAACTCTCTTATAAATTTCAAGTTTAGTTTCTTGCGCATTTCCCTATTTTGAGTCCTATCCGAAGTTGTTTGCTTCAAATATTCACTTTTAATCTTTTCGCGAATAATTGAGTCATTTTTTTTCAAACAATTCCGTATTTCAGAGACTTCATCAGTAGAAAAGTTAATACTTATCGTTTTATACTTTAT
>CALCJP010000275.1 GCA_937967625.1 uncultured Saprospiraceae bacterium | reverse complement strand
TTTTTCAATAATCTCTGGCTTGTAACAGTCGTTTAGAGAGGTCAGCATAAAATGAGTGACCGACTCTTCTATCGGAATGAGTTGTTTGGATAAATCAATTGGTAAAATCGCTTGGCGAATTTGCTCAATCAAATACCATTGATTTTTATCAATTGGAAGATTACGATAAGTTGGAAGTACAGGCGCTTCTCGAAAACAAGCAGGAAGAATAGTAGCTCCAGCAGACGCGAGCAAAATATTTTTTAAAGCACTTCTACGCTTCATGAAAGGATTTTTTTCCAAGCCTTGACAAAAGCTTCGTTGGCTACTCGTTTTCCAATCGTGACCCTTATGCACCCAGGTGCTCCAAATCCAGCTACTGGGCGTACCATGACCCCCTCGTTGACCATCGCATCTTCAAAGGCTTCCGCCGAAATCTCCGGTTTCACTAAGATGAAGTTCGCTTGTGTTTTCCAGTACTTGACGCCTAATTTGTCGAGTTCTGAATATAGGAATTGCTTTTCTTTATGAATTAAACTCACTGTCTGTTGGATGAACTCATCATCATCCAAAGCAGCAATGGCACCTGCCATGCTGAGTGAATTTATCATAAATGGTCGCCGCAGATTTCTTAGATAATTACTAATCTCAGGTGTCGAATATGAATATCCCACACGCAACCCAGCCAACCCGTAAGCTTTCGAAAAGCTATTAATGCCAATCACGTTTTTACCTTCCAAAACATAGGGAAGTGGTCGCACAAAATCAGAAGCGTCGGCATATTGATAATAGACCTCATCAAAAACCAAAACCAGATGGTCAGGCAAATTATTAATCAAATCATCAATCTGACCTTTCGGCAAATGAGTACCCGTAGGATTGTTCGGACTCGTAATGAAAATCAAGCGAGTCTTATCATTGACGGCATCGAGAATGCCTTTTACGTTCATGTCAAAATTATTTCCCGTAAGGGGAATATCAATCGCGTTTGCGCCCAACTTTACTGGGAAGCCTTTGTAGGGGCCAAAAGCAGGATTGGAGTAAATCACATTAGTGCCTTCTTCCATAAATCCCCTGATAATCAACTCAATATTTGCCACGCCACTGTTGGTCGTGAGGAATTGCTCTGGGGTTAATTTGCCTCCATAAAATCGGGATAATGCTTCTCGAAATCGCGTATCTGTGTTGTCTGGGTAGATAGATAGCGAACTGATTAACTCCTGCACGGCAGCTACTGCTTTTGGAGATGAGCCAAGCGCATTTTCGTTGGAAGAAAGTTTATAAATGGGTTTGTCACCCACCAATGCTTTCACTTCGGAGATGGATTTTCCGCCCTTGTAGGACTGTTTCCCTTGCAGGTAAGGTTTGAATTCTAAAGACATATATTTTTTCTTTTTGTAAAGCTGAGAGAGCGGGTTTCCGTGGTCTAAAATCCTTATTGAGCGAATATCATGAAAATCGGAAGATTCACATTGATTTTAGTAAGCAATTTTTTTGGAAACTGTAGGAGCGGAGCAGATTTGCTGAGGAAGCCTGTGGGGGAGAGGTGCTTTTTTCCTCGCTTTCGCGAAATATGGTTCCCGATAAACAGGGGCAAGCAATTTCGCGAAAGCGAGAGAGAAGATCAGTTTAAACGAATTTCGTCTTGGTTTCCATCATAAAACTTGTAGAGATTGATATGGAAATCAGGGTCTTCGCTGATTTTTATCCACTTGTAATATTTTCTAATCCATTTCATCTGAATGCTCGGAAGTCCTCGTTTCAGGTAAGCGACCACGTAAGGGTTCGCTTTAAGCGAAATGGAAGAATTAGGTCGTGATTGAAGGATGTGTACGAGGTCGCGTTCGATTTCATCAAGCAATAAAATGGAAGCATTCATCTTACCGGTTCCTTTGCAGGTAGGGCATTTTTCAGCAGTATTGATTTTGATAGCAGGACGAACACGCTGTCGCGTAATCTGCATCAAGCCGAATTTGCTCAGTGGCAAAATGGTATGCTGTGCGCGATCTTTTTTCATGAACTCTTTCATCCTCTTCTGAAGGATTTTGCGATGTTCATTATTACGCATATCAATAAAGTCAATGATAATCAAGCCTCCAATATCTCTCAGGCGCAGTTGTCGAGCGATTTCTTCGGCGGATTCCATGTTGACATTCAGAATGGCTTCTGCTTGATCTGAACTTGGCATTTTATGACCACTATTCACATCAATTACGTGCATTGCCTCAGTGGACTCAATTACCAAATAGGCACCGCTGCTCATGGTAGCCGTTTTGCCAAAAGAGGATTTGATTTGGCGATTGACCCCGAAGGACTCAAAAATTGGTTTTCCGCCTTTATATTGATTGACAATCTTTGCCTGTTTCGGGGCGATTGATTGCATATATCCCTTGATATTGGAGTAGAGTTGCTTGTCGTTGACGACCACTCTGCTAAACTGATCGTTTAGCAAATCGCGCAAAATACTCGATGTTTTATCGAGTTCGCTAAGCAGCTTGACGGGAGGTTTCGCCTTCTTCATTTGAGTGAAGATGCTTTCCCATTTCAGCATCAACTGACGCATTTCCTCGTGGAGATCAGCTACTTTTTTGCCTTCAGCTGCTGTACGCACGATGACCCCAAAATTTTTAGGTTTGATGCTTTCGATTAGTACGTGAAGCCTTTTGCGTTCTTCTGGATTGGCGATTTTTTTAGAAACCGCAATCACATCATTGAAGGGCGTCACGACCAAGTAACGACCCGGAATTGTGATCTCACAAGTCAGTCGAGGACCCTTGGTAGAGATAGGCTCTTTTAAAATCTGCAAAAGAATCTGCTGGCGCTTGTCAAGTACTTGATCAATCTTTCCGGTCTTGATGATGTCCGGTTCGATTTTGAAGTTGTCAAGCATGGGCGTGTTGATGGAGCCAGATACCGAACCATTCGTGTATTTGATGAGCGACCTAAGCTTTGGACCTAAGTCAGTATAATGAAGGAATGCGTCCTTCTTGTGCCCAATATCGACAAAAGCCGCATTGAGTCCCGGCATCAACTTCTTGATTCTTCCGAGGAAAATATCGCCTACTGTAAAATTCTCATTAGTCTTCTGATAATGTAATTCAGCAAGTTTACCCCTTTCAAGGAGGGCAATCTCTACTTCAGTAGGCGTGGAATTAATGATAAGCTCTTTTTCCACTGTTTCAATGTTTGGAAGTATGCTACGGCGTAGCATCTTCAGTATGTGAATGCGACTTAAGGAAAGGCGAAAACTCCACTATGATAGAAAAGAAACAGAAGAAAATTGAAGAGAAAGGAAATTTATGTGATTATGTCATGGGGGAAATTCAACTCACTCGTTCTCAGTGAATTATTTTTTCGATTTGGTTTGGGAAAATTTCTTTTTTGACACCTCCTCTACATCTCACGTCCTCTTGGTTTTGTTTATTTTTTTTGATTTGCTTTCGCAAAATATGCGAATCAGTGTCTCTACAATTCCTAATTTTCTTGAAGAATGGGTCACTGATTTTTTTTCAAAAACCAGTGACCCCATGGAGTAGATTTTCTTGATTTATAGAAACAAGAAATCTAAATTATCTCTTCTTAGTCTTATGACGATTTTTACGCAATCTCTTTTTACGCTTGTGCGTCGAAATCTTATGACGCTTTCTTTTTTTTCCGCAAGGCATAAAGATTAATTTTTCCCCAAATAAATGAATAGGGGCGGGTTAATAAAATTATTTCATCGTACTGCATTTTTCGGCGAAAGCCGCAGCATTTTCAGTATCGTTTAAGCTGGTATATGTTTGTGCCAAAAGGCATATTATTTCCGCATTTTCGGGCGCTATGGAATAGGCCTGTTCTAATCTTTCCTTAGCTTTTTCGAATTGTCCGGTTCGAATTGCCAATCTCCCTAAGGAGCCTAACACCAATGGGTCATTCGGCTCTTTGTCTAACAAATCTCTCAACATCAAAACTCCTTTCATCGGATTGTTTGGAGGAGGGTTGTCAGTGAAGCAAATTGCTAAATTGACTTTATTTGTTGTGCTAGCGGGATTGATTGAAATAGCATTTTCAAAGGCTTTGACAGCGTGGCTGGTACAATAGTCCCTTATTCTTGCCTCATTCATTCTTTGAGCGCAAATGGCGAAAGTAGTTCCTGAAATTGACCAACTCTCTTCGTTGTCTTCTATCTCAGCAATTTTTTCAGCATACCCTCCTGCTATGTCAGGTCTCGCAACTGAAAACCATTTTCCTGACAATTGCTTCATCAAAGCGACTCGGGTGGTATCTTCTTTAGAACCTTCTAATTCTTTTTCAAGAGCAAGTATATAATTGTTGCTCCTCGAATCAAGTGTATCTTTCGCCTCTTTGATTAGAGTTTGCACATTAGTGCTCTCCGCATTTAAAACTCTCGTCTTTTCAATTTTTTTTTGCTTTGGCGGCTTCGTTTCGCAGCCAAAGTACATGACAAAAAGAAGAAGAACAGCACTTAAGCAAATTCCGGTTTGAAGTTTTGTCATGTTTTAATATTAACGTGTCAACTATTTATCCTCTTTAGGTAAAGCGTTTACATTATCTTTTACTTGTTCGGTAAATGTTTTTGCGGGCTTGAAGGAAGGAACATAATGTTCCGGAATGACCACTGATTTACCTTGTTTGATATGACGCCCAACTTTCTTAGCTCTTCGTTTTATAACGAATGAACCAAAGCCTCTTACGTACACATTCTCACCACCTGCTAAGGTGTCTTTCACTTCTGTAAAAAAGCTCTCAAGAGTTACTAACACATCTACCTTTGGTACTCCGGTTTTTTCAGAAATTGCGGCTACTAAGTCAGACTTTCTCATTGCTATATAGTTGGTTTTGAATGAGTTACGAAATGTTTTGGGGAGGCTTAAAAAGCGGTGCAAATGTCGCAATTTAATTTTTTAAATGAAAAGAAAAATACTAATTCTTTGATATTTTTCTCTCGTAATCAATGAGTTACAGTTGTAAGAATGATTAAAATGTTAAAAAATCAAATATTTTCAGGCGAAATCATTTTAAAAAATGAAGTTTTTGCAACAACAATTATTCTAAATAAATTTTGTTAAAAATTTTAAAAACCAATTTGACTACTTGAATGCTTGGCATATTCCACTTAACTTTAGCATGGAATTAATTTTTTAAACCACACACACATGGCTAAAACTCTACTCGTTCCTATATTCTTAATTTGTTCTATTCTTGCTTTCGGCATGGGGGAGTTTAGCAGATCAAATCTTTATGACCCACCAAGGGTCTCTGTTTTTCCAAATCCTACTTCGCAGTATTTTTCTATCTCTGAGACCAAAGGTGTTTCGAAGTTAGGTGTCTTTAATTTAGTAGGAAAAGAAATGCGCAGTTTTCAGGCATTGGAGGGAGAGAAATACAATATCGGAGATTTGCCAAATGGCATGTATTTGATTCAACTCTTTGATAATGATAAAAAAGTAGTAAGCACCTTAAGACTCCAAAAACGATAAGAATTCATGAGATTTTTTTGTAAAAAAAATGCCTTGCAAGTTCTCACTGCAAGGCATTTTCTTTTTCGACATCATTCTTTTTATCCAAGTAACTGCCTTCGCCAACTCCAACGACCACCTTTTAGTATATAGTCTAAGTCCACATGATTTTTTATCAATTCGATGGCACGGGCTGCTTTCCAAGGGGTTCGAGTATTAATCTTCACTTCGATTCGATTGATTTTTACCATAGAGCCTAAAGTATCGAGTGCTGTGGAGACTACAGGTATTTTGTTGTTGCGAATATATTCCCCGCAAAGGGGATCAGTGTCAATGTTGAATTCATGCTTCCCGTCGCCGGTAATGATGATTCCCGAAAGGGGAGAATTTTCGAGTTGCTTTTCTTCGGTGATGGCTCTAATCTTTTGAATGGCTTTGGGCAATCGCTTTTTACTTACCACTAGTAGCATATTTTTCTCTCCATCAATTTTTGACTCGTCGTTTTCGACCAATGAGCCAGCCACAAACTCTTCTACTCGATTATCAAGCATATCAATATTGCTAATCGCGTATCCGCCTACGGCTCTATTGATAGTTTCCATAATAGGATTAGAAAGAGATTTGTCATAGGGAATCACTCCTAATAATGGTAATTTCCAATCTTTCAGTTTTTTGCCAACATACTCTCTTACTTTTTCTAACTTGTCAGGGCGAACCTTATTGACGATGACTCCGATGATCGGTACTTTTTTTTCTCTGAACAAAGCAGTTGTCATATTCAACTCATCTATGGTAGAACCGATGCCTCCCTCTACAATCATAACCACTCCGGCGTTAGCAATTTTTGCAACCTCCGCATTTGATAATTCCACAACACTCCCTACTCCCGGATGACCAGTCCCTTCATAGACAACAACTTCATGTTGCTTACTGAGCCTTCTTGTAGCTTCTTTTACACGCTCTCTGTGATCAAATGCTTTTGGATCTTTGATATAGGCAGAAGTGGCGCCTTTTCCTAAAATAACAGGGCTATGCAGTTCCCTATCTAAGTCAAATTTCATCACTTTGGAAAAGAGCAAAGCATCCTTATCTACCTGCAGGTCACCCAAGTCCACGAACTTCTGTCCGACAGGTTTGCAGTAGCCTACATCTACTCCTGCTTGCTGAATAGCAGCAGTCAGACCAAGAGTACAAGTAGTTTTTCCAACATGTTGGCTGGTAGCGGCAACGTATATTTTCTTAAACATTAGCAGTCATATTTGATTTGCGCTAATGTAATCAACATATTCGAATACTCCCTTTCGGGAAATCAAAAATCATTGAAATACTCTACTGCGCGGCGACCGAAACCATCATTGACCGTTCCTCCTTCAATATGATTGCCATTTAAACTACCCGGAGTCTCGCTATACAGGTCCAATTGCCAGTTAGGATTGTTGAGTTCGCCACGAGCGGTGCTATGAAGGAGTTGAAAATTGCCCGGAGAAAGGGAAGGATTATAGAAAAGGAAGCGTACATTATGTTGATTGGTTTTTGGAAATTCATTGTAAGACCAAACCTCATAGGGGGGGGCGTCAACTTCATCTTCTACGCGAGTGATGTCCGAAGGACGCCCATATTTCATATAAATGAGACCTCGATCAGTTTCGAAGCCATGCCCAAAACCTGACTCAAACATATTGTCAACTGCTCGTGCTACTTCCATGTACTTGTTGTAAGAAATTTCGGGGTTAGCGGCATTTTGCTTATTCCAAAAGGATAGCAAGTAAATTTTTTGAGCTTCTACTTTTTTGTCCCTAATGATGGAGTTGAGCATCTCAGCGTCTTGGGGTACATGTAATGAAATGGCTCGAACGGCATATTCTAAATCATTTGCCGAAAGGCGGTTTACAAATGCATTTTCCACGGAAGTGGAGTCAATCTGCGGATCAGCAGTGGGATTACTCCGCTGAAAAAATATAGCTTTCTGACTTAATAATTCTTTGTCTCGATTGAAGACTTCGACGTTGAAAAGGTAATTTCCAGAAGGAAGATCCCTGATGCTCAGGTTTTCTAAAACAGGGAGAACGGATGCGGGTTCGAGTCGTTTCCGTTTTTGTGAAATCGTTTTTTGTGAGCCTTGATCAGACGCATCTATTATCGAATAACTAATGAAAAAGGGCGCTGCAATTGACTGGTCGGAATTGTAGATTTCATTGTAGAAAATCAAATTATCCATGCGAGCCGAATACCAAGCATAGGGAAGTGGCTCCATTTCGACGCCGTTTTTTACCATATTGTTTTCTGTGCCATTGGCTTGCTTGACGCTTGCCAGTAGTTGAATATCACTTTGCTCTAATTCACTTTCGTGAAATCCAATTTCAATCGCCTGACTGAATTGTCGTTTATTTTCAGGGTTTTCTAAATCTACGACATCAATCACTAATTGATAGGCGCCATTTTTAAGACCATAGCGCTTCAAGTCGATGAAATCTTTTCGCTTATCAGTAATTGGACTTTGCAGATTAAACTTATCTACTTGAATGATTTTTTCTTCTTGCTTAAATAAAATCAAGACCTCCACATTGGCTTGCAGTTGCCCTGCGCTCAATTCTTTATGTTTGATCGTTTCACCAACGAAATGCAGATAAAGTTCTATGTAATTGGAGGCTTCTCCTTTGAAGGTGCAAAAAGAAACGCTTGCATCCAGTGCCTTCAAAAGCACTGAGGAACTCAGTAAGAATAGTAGTGTAAGAATTTGATTTCTCATAAAAGATGAATTTATCAGAATCTGGAATTTACGCCTTTCGGCGAAAGCCAAGATCAAAAAATATTCAATAAGTCAGGTTTTAAAAATAGAATGCAAAAATAACGGTTCTTGTTTTTAAATAGTGTCTGCTCTTAGCCTTTGAAAGGTTACTCCTCATTTATGAGGAAAAAAGTAAATCCATCAAATAATAGTACCAATAAACGATTGATATCAAATATTTTTGTACTATTAAATAACCTTAAAAACAAGAAAAATGAAATTTAAGAAAGCCTTACTATTCAGCTTATTGACACTTTGCATTGCATTTGTATCAGCAGAATTTACTTACGCACAGCAAAGACCTGGAAGCGAAATTTCAACTCAGGACATTCCTCAAAACAAGATCAAAACCAAATCTGAAAATAGAAAAACAATGACCTCAGATGGTGATATTTCAAAACCTGGCAAAGGTGATGAAGCAAAGCAACAACCACCAGTGGTTAGAGAAATCAGCCTTTTAGAGAACCGCATCAAAATCGTAAAAAGTTCTTTGGAAAAAGCAGAAAAAGATAATGCTATCACGCCAAAACAAGCCGACCAGCTTAGAGAAGCTCTTTTAGACAGAAAGAAAAAACTGAAAGAATTGAGCGATGCTGCCAAAAAAATCAACAGAGACATGGACAGGTTGAAAAAAGAATTGAATGCTGACAAGAAGATGTTGGATGAATTCAGAGGACCACCAGAAAGAGAATAAAACACCCTACTATCCAAAAACTAAGTAAGAGCTTAATGATTCGTTTCGTTAGGCTCTTTTTTTATCCCGCATAGAAACTCAGACAGTTTTTGCAAAGGCATTTTCCGCCAAACTGCTCTCTAAGGTTTTGAGCTGTTTTTGAGTAAACATCATTGACTGATTGGCACCAACAGGTGTCATCTTGATAGCACACAAACGGACGACCACACCTCCCACATCCACTGATGAAGCTATGCTCTTCTTCGACACTTGAACTCGCGACCTGCCCATCCAGTGGCGGATTAAGTTTTTTGACGCGAACCTCCACATTCATGATCGTGCTAAACTGATGCTTTAGACTCAAAACAATGCGAGCAATGATTTGCTCCAGCAGTTTGGAAGGTTTGCGCATCTCCGCTTGCACGATGGCATAGACGGTTTCGTAATTGATAGTGTAAGCCAATTCGTCTTCCATAGCTGCCGCAGTCGTATCCGTTGAAATATGGATATCGACCAAATACTCGCCCCCAATCACGCGCTCTTCTTCATAGAAACCATGATAGGCGTAAAACTGCATTCCTTCTAATGAGATGACTGCCATTGAAAATCAAAATTAAAATAAGAGTGAAATTGAAAAGGACTCACTTAGATTTCGCTTTCGCGAAATCGCTTGTTCCGATTGCTCGGGAAGCTTATTCCGCGAAAGCGGAATATTAGGGTTAAATGTCACAAATTTCCACCGCTTCTCGCAGTGAATCAAAAGGATTTTCGTAGGTAGGCACAAATTCTTGGGCGACGTAACCTTTAAAACCAGTTGCTTTAATCGCTTTCATAATGGCAGGGTAGTTCAACTCTTGGGTATCGCCAATTTCGTTGCGACCCGGCACGCCGGCAGTGTGGTAATGCCCAAAGTAGGAGTGATAATCACGAATCGTTTGAATGATATTGCCCTCCTCAATTTGCATGTGATAAATGTCATAAAGCAACTTGAAGTTATCAGACCCGAGCGCATCGCAAAGTGCAACACCCCATGCTGTGCTGCTGCACATATAGTCAGGGTGATTCACCTTGGTATTGAATAATTCCATCTGTAAAACGACGCCATGCTTCTCAGCCAAACCAATGATTTTTTTGAGACCGACGACTGCGTTGGCGAGTCCTTGCTCATCGCTCATGCCTCGGCGATTGCCACTAAAGCAGATTAGGTTTTTATAACCTGCTTTAGCGACAAGCGGAATCATTTCTGTATAATTTTTGACCAATTGGTCATGAAACTTTTTATCGTTAAATCCATCGACTAAATTGATTTCTGCGCCATTGCACATGGAGGAATCAATGCCATGTTTTTTCAACGTCTCCCAATCTTTTGGGCCAATCAAGTCAATGGCACTAAAACCAATTTCTTTGACGCCTGCAATCAACTCTTCCAAAGAATACTTCCCAAAACACCAGCGCGAAATCGAATGGTTGATATTCCCTTTCAATCCGAACTTCGTTAGTGGAGTCGCCGCTTTTGCGGAACATCCCGTGCCCAAAGCCACCCCAGCGATGGAAGTATTTTTGATGAAGTTTCGACGTTTCATGAAAGTGATTTATAACGAATAGTTATTTCCTTCAAAATCAATGCATCCTTGGTAGGGGCCTGGAATTGGGTCATAATTCATGTGCTCTTCGCCAATCAATTCGCTACCAAAGTAGCCGCCGATAGCTAAACTTTTGATGCTGTTCAAGAAACCATAGAGGTAATAGTCTTTTTGTTGAGCAGCGTCTATTGGTGGTTCTTTTTCACCACTTAATTTTCGTCGAGCTTCGTGGATTTTTTCATCTACACCTGTGCCGATATGCTTTTCTAAAAAAGCAGTTAATTGCTCTCCTGAGAGGTCTGCCAACTCGGCTCCTTGCTCTTCCTGAATGGTGGCGATGCAAGTTTCGAGTCCTTTTTTAAATCGCTCTTGCTCTTCCGGCTTGTACAGATTGGCGACTGCGGCATCGATGTATTTAATAACGCCTGCTTCTTTTGCGCCAGGTGTATCGGTTGCCGGCATGATGCAATCTGCGAGGTTTTCGACGAAAGTCATTTGAGCATTTTCCGTAAGGAAAGAAGGTGCCCAAGCGGTCGTGTTGATGGTTGGCTCAGATTTGCAAGAAGCAATCATCGACAAAAACGTGCCCGTAGAAACGGTGACGCCCATGCCGATTCCTATATTTTTTATTGCTGATCTTCTTTTCATTTTTATATTTTTTTTCGCCTTTCGGCAAATTGAGATTAAGTAAAGTTGAAATAATAAAGTTTCGAATATGAAGTGAGTTATTTTTCTATCAGACGAGGCAAAAAACGCAGACAATGCCTTAGCATTGGCGAGGCTTTTTAACGCGTGTCCCGATTTTAATCGGGGAAGGATGATTGGAAAAGAACCGCTTCAAATCGAAATGTTATTGTTTCATCTTTACTAAAGATTTTGCTTGTTCAATTCCTTCACTGCATAATCTGCTGCACGTGCCGTCAATGCCATGTAGGTCAACGAAGGGTTTTGACAAGCAGAGGAAGTCATACAGGCTCCATCAGTAACGAACACATTCTTGACAGAGTGAATTTGATTCCACTTATTAAGCACAGAAGTTTTTGGGTCGTGCCCCATACGAGCAGTTCCCATCTCGTGGATGCCGAGACCGACACCGTAGCTATCTTCAAAGGTTGAGACATTTTTAAAGCCAGCTGCCTCAATCATTTCGAGAGCAGATGCTTTCATGTCTTTTCGCATATTGATTTCGTTTTCGCGAATCTTAGTTGCAAACGTCACCGTCGGTAAGCCCCACGAATCCAACTTGTCATAATTCAAAGTCATTTTGTTGTCATGGTAAGGAAGCATTTCTCCAAAACCATTCATGCCCATTCGCCACTGACCGGGCTTCATGAGATCATCTTTGAATTTGCCTCCAAAGCCGAGTTCAGCTACGCCGCGCCACCATTTTTCTCTACTCGCGCCTCCTTGATAGCCATATCCTCTGAGAAAATCTTTCTGCTTTTTCTGACCAGGTAGATTTCTAAACCGAGGGATGTAGAATCCATTGGCACGGCGACCTTTGTAATATTTATCTTCAAACCCTTCCCAGTCGCCACTCGCGCCAACTCTAAAGTGATGATCCATCAAGTTATGTCCTAACTCGCCGGATTCATTACCCATTCCATTGGGAAAACGATCTGATTTAGACTGCATCAAAATTGACGTGCTTGCGATTGCTGATGCATTGAGGAAGATGATTCTTGCCGTGTATTCGTAAGTTTTTTTGGTTTCGTTATCAATGACTCGGACGCCGGTTGCTTTTCCTTTTTCGGCGTCATAAATGATCTCATGCACAATTGAGTTTGGTCGCAAAGTCATATTGCCAGTAGCCTCTGCAGCAGGAAGCGTCGAAGCTTGACTGCTAAAGTAAGCACCATAAGGGCAGCCCCTCATACAGCGATTTCGACTTTGGCAAGTTCCTCTATTTTTGAAAGGGCTTTTGCCAGTGATGTGGGCGGTTCGCCCGATAGTCAAAGCGCGATTGAATTTATCTTTAATACTTTTTTTGAATTCTACTTCTACGCAGTTGAGATCCATTGGAGGTAAAAAATCTCCATCAGGTAGTTGTGATAAGCCTTCTTTTTGACCGCTGATGCCTGCAAATTTTTCTACCTTACTATACCAAGGCGCTAAGTCTTTATATCGAATTGGCCAGTCAACCGCCACACCATCTTTTGCATTTGCTTCAAAGTCCATTTCGCTCCAGCGATAACTCTGGCGTCCCCAAACGATAGAGCGACCACCTACCTGATAGCCACGAATCCAATCAAAACGAGTGTCGGGTTCTTCATCATACGGATGCTCCGTGTCTTTTACAAAAAAGTGTACGTGCTCTGGTTTGGTGGTGTAACCAGTCCGGTGTTGCTTTGGATAATCTTTAAGCATTTCCGGAGTCGGTTTGCCATTGTTGGGCATGTCCCAAGGGTCGAGATTCATGGTGGGATAATCGGCTACGTGCTTGACATTTCGACCACGTTCAAGCACAAGGGTTTTGAGTCCTTTTTCGCAAAGCTCCTTTGCTGCCCATCCGCCGCTGATACCTGTTCCGACGACTATGGCGTCGTAGTTCATGGGACTTTTTTCGTTAAATAAAGGCATTCGTTGATTCGTTTTATGGTGAATATTTTTTTTCTTTCGTGTGATATTGACACAATGTACCTATCTCACTCTATATTTCAAATGAAATTTTGGAAAAGTGATTAGATGATCAATTAAATTTTGAAAAATGAAAGTTAAAGAACAAAATTGAGCTGAATTCACTTTCGTGAAAATGTGGGTTGAATTCCTTTTTTTTGCTTTCGCCGAATGGGGCTATTTGCCGAAAGGCAAATAAAAATGTTCTAAATGAAAATGCTCCGATAAGGGCATCATCTTGGTAGAAAATATTAACCACCTACCTTTCCAACCGCTCCGTTAGGTGCGGAATCTGTTTTTTAGATATCGCTCCTAACGGAGCGAAAGCAAAGCATAGAAACAGGTGTGCTACAAAGATTTTGTTCCTCTGGAACGATTTTACAATTTGGACATTTGCCGAAAGGCAAATCCCGAGCTTGCTTTGGGAGTAAAACAATCAGCAGCGACAGCCGCGCAACAATCAAATCAATTTACTTACTAAAGTTAATCTCCGTGTTGTCCCCGATGTTAAGACTTTGATTAATTCCTGTGATAGAAGTGTCATTACCAATCACCGACCTGCGTAGCACCGCGTCTTTGATAGAAGTATAGTTGCCGATGATGGAATTTTTAATAATAGCAGATTTGACGGTGACGTTTTCGCCAATGGTCACGTGGGGACCGATGATGGAGTTTTTAATGGTGCAGTTTTTACCAATGCTCACCGGATGGATGATAATCGCACTATCAAAATGAGGCACGCTGTCCATATCGTAATCGCGCTTGAGCATGGTCGCATTGGTTTCCAGAAGGATTTCAATTTTTCCGCAATCGTACCAGTTGTCCACTTTGAGGGTGTCGAAACGAACTTTTTTATTGATCATTTGCTGCAGCGCGTCGGTGAGTGGAAATTCGCCATCGGAGCGATGGTTGTTGCTGATAATGAAATCTAATGCTTTTTCGAATGCTTTGACTTCGCAGATTTTATACAAACCGACCATTGCCAGATTTGATTTCGGAATGAGCGGTTTTTCGACCACGCGGGTCAGTTTGCCATCTTCGTCCATTTCAACGACTCCAAAGTTTCGAGGGTTTTTCACCTCTCTCACGCAGAGCAATGAATTGGGCGCATCCAACACTTTTTTGAAATTCAAATCTAAAATGGTATCACCAAAGATGATGATGAGTTCTTTTTCTTCTTTCCAAATATCTTTTGCCAGCCAAATCGCATGAGCGGAACCTTCGCGCTGCGCCTGCTCTACAAATTGCATGTCGAGATTAGGGTAGGCTTTTTTCAAGTAGCTTTCGATTTTCTCACCCAGATAGCCGATGACGAAAACAAATTTGTCAACGCCAATTTCTCTAAGCTCATCGATGATGTAGGAGATGATTGGTTTACCAGCTACAGGTATCAGCGGTTTGGGCTGAGTGTAGGTGAGTGGGCGCAATCTAACGCCTGTTCCCGCAACTGGAATTACTGCGATCATTTATTAAGATTTCGAAATCGAATCACAAAAATAGCAAAAGAACTTTGTGCGATGTTTTTTCAGCGAAAAAACATTTTTAATTCTCTAATTTCGCCGCATGCGAGACGAGATTTTAAAATTGGAGGCGGCTTCCCGCCAATTAGAACCAACGGCTCCCTTACGGGAAAAATGGACTCAACAAGTCACTGCCTACTCAGATAACTTCATTGACAATATCGAGGAGATAAAAGCCTACGTGATTTCGGAAGAAAACGGACGGGGCGTATTGCAAGCGCCATTCCGCGAAAGCGGCAGAGAAATGGAAGAAATCCTCGGAATCTTAAAAGAACACGTGGACAATGTCGGTCTCAACCCCGCCTCCGGCGGTCATTTGGGCTACATTCCTGGAGGAGGAATTTATTCGACGGCGTTGGGTGATTTTTTGGCAGCAGTGACCAATCGCTACGCCGGTATTTTTTATGGCGGACCAGGAGCAGTGCGTATTGAAAACCAACTGATCAGGTGGATGGCGGGGTTGATAAATTACCCGAAAGGGTCGTTAGGGAATCTGACCAGCGGCGGAAGTATCGCCAATTTAATCGCCATCGTGACGGCGAGAGATAAAAAGAAAATCCGCTCGCGAGATGTCGAAAATGCCGTTTTCTATCTCACAAAACAAGTCCATCATTGCGTTCAAAAAGCCATTCGAATCGCGGGGATGGATGAATCGGTAATTCGCTACATTCCGATGGATGAACGCTACCGAATGTCTGCCGAAGCATTAAAAAAACAAGTTGCTTCTGACAAGGCAGAGGGGTTACGACCTTTCTTAGTAGTAGGTTCGGCAGGGACGACTGATGCAGGTGCCGTAGATCCTCTAAACGACATCGCTGACATTGCCGAAGCCAACGACATCTGGTTTCATATCGATGCGGCTTATGGCGGCTTTTTCATTTTGGTGGATGAGTTGAAAGAGAAATTCAAAGGCGTGGAGCGAAGCGACTCTTTAGCCATCGACCCACACAAAGGATTGTTTTTGAGCTATGGCTTGGGCACTGTTTTGATCAAAGATGTCAAAGCGCAATTTGACTCGCATTATTACAAAGCGAGCTATATGCAAGACACCCTCGGTGTCAATGAAGAAATCAGCCCCGCTGACCTCTCTCCTGAACTGACCAAGCACTTTCGCGGACTGCGTTTGTGGTTGAGTTTGCAGCTTTTTGGCGTCGCTCCTTTTCGCGCTTGTCTGGAAGAAAAGCACTTGCTTTGCCAATATTTTTATGAAGAAATTCAAAAAATTGGCTTCGAGGTGGGCCCTCAACCCGAACTCTCCGTCTGCATGTATAGGTTTATTCCCCTTTCGGGAAATGCCAATGAATTCAACGCGAAACTGGTCGAGATCGTTAAGCAAGACGGGCGTGTTTTCATCTCCTCCACCAATCTCGATGGCGTGAATTGGCTGCGACTGGCAGTCTTGAGTTTTAGGACTCGATTGAAGACAATTGATACGTTGTTGGAGGTCTTGAAGAAAGGCGTGGCAGAATTGACTTAGTCACCAAACTCACTCATTTCATCGAAAAAATCCACAACTCCCAAAACTCAATACCTTTGCGACTGTTTGCAATTCGAACAAAACATAATAAATGGCTCGACGACGTTGGCATGAAAGAGGAGCAGATGACGCTCCACCTCCCAAATTAGAAAAGGAAAAACTCTACGAAGCACTCAAAATATTCAAGTACATCAAGCCTTATCGATGGCATGTCATCGGCGGTCTGATTTTGCTTTTTTTGAGCAGCATGACCTTTATGATTTTTCCTTTCCTTTCCGGAAAAATGATTGACATTGCGCAAGGCAGCACTGAGATGTCCTATACCCTCAAAGATGTAGGATTGGCACTTTTAGTGATTCTTATCATCCAGGGAGTAGTCTCCTATTCGCGCGTGATGCTTTTTGCGATTGCCAGCGAAAACGGCATTGCTGCCGTCCGTCAAGCAGTTTATGACAAAATGATTAGCCTTCCGATTGTCTTTTTTGAAAAGAATCGAGTCGGCGAACTCATCAGTCGCGTCACCTCCGATGTGGAGAAATTATACTCGACTTTCAGCATCACTATCGCCGAATTTATCAGACAAATTATC
>CALCJP010000274.1 GCA_937967625.1 uncultured Saprospiraceae bacterium | reverse complement strand
GCAACGCACCAGCAAATGATACAATTGAATTACTCCTTAACGGAAAAACAGAATTCATCAATGTAGCTGGAGGAGACGTTTCTCCATATACGTTGAATCTAATGGTTCCTGCTGACGGTGCGACCAATATTCCAATTTCAGTTAACTGGAAAAATAACCCAGGCAATTGTACAGATAGTGATACATTCAATGCACCATCAAGTTGCTCAACAGGAGGAATCGATTGTTCGATTCTATACCTCTGCGGAGGCAATAAATCTCAAGATGCAGAACCATGGGATCATGGTATGGTCGAGTATTTAGATAGAATCAATGGAACAGCGACCCTGACACCCGCCGCCACCAAAGCAGATGCCTCAGGATATGGACTATACAATCCAACAAACACCTCCCAATCGCTTTCTATCAATCTTGAAGATTATGACTTGATTATCGTTTCGCCTTCTGTCGGTACCCAACACGCCAATGATTTGGTAGATGCCATGAAGACATTTGAAGGTGGAATTCTAAATATGCAACACACGATTTCCGATGACCTTGGATTGGCCTCAGGAGATGGCTGGGTCAACTATAGTAACGAAGTTTTTTATGACAATACCAGCAGCTTTGTTTATAGTAACTATGACAATGCAGATCCGGTTTGGGAGCAAGTTAAAACCGTATATTCCTACAACACGGGTATCGGCGAGGAGGCATATCTATGGTCTAATCAATTGAATATGTCAGGAGAAAACAACGGAGTCTTTATCGCTTATGATAAAAATGACGTCCTCCCTGGCATCACAGCTCACGGAGCAAGAGTCCAATTAGGCTACCACCTAAATGGATTTTACCACGGGCACCATGATGAAGATCCAATACCATCATTGCCAATCAGTTGGTTTGATCCAACCAAGCACCTGACAGAAAGAGGAAAATTCTATTTAGAAGAAGCCATTTCTTTGGCGGCTGCAGATTGCGGTATCCAACCAGAAGACTGCACAGATGGCATAGACAACGATGGTGACGGTCTCTATGATTGTGATGACCCAGACTGTGGAGGAACACTTGCTGTTTCTTCAGATATACCATTCATCGGTTGTGGTGGTGGTGGAAGTCAAATTGATTTGACCACTACCGGAACGACTCCTTATGGTTTCGTTTGGAGTGATATGATACCAGGAGCAAGATACACCTTTGAAAATACCCTTGATGACATTTCCGGAAACGGAAGAAATAATACAGGCGGTGCAGTAAGCACCATCAAGTATAACAACGATGTCATTGAAGGAAAATATTCTGCTGAATTTGATGGCAATGATTACATTCGATACAGTGTTGATGGTGGATTCATGGAAGTGTCATTCTCCAAAATGTCTTTTTCTGCATGGATAAAACCATCTGACTTGTCAGGTGTAGAAACCATCCTCGATGAAGGTTCAGGATCTAACGGAATCGGCTTACGCCTAAATGGCAACCAATTGGAAGGAGCCGTCAGAAATGCAAGTACCCAATTTAATGCAGGAGCTTTGGCTTTCCCCAATGATGGTGCATGGCACCACGTAGCGCTTTCTTTTGATGAAGGGGCTTTCACCATTTTCCTTGACGGAAATGCCGGAACAACCGTGACCACCACCTTCTCTGTTGTTGGACCACATAGTGGCAACGGTGGTTTAGGATTCATGGACGCCGGTAGTGGATTCGGAACCACATCCGGCAACTACTATTCAGGCTTGATGGATGATGTTCGTATTGTCCACGGTACTGCATGGAACGCCAATCAAATAGCTGACTTAGCAAGAAATGATGGAGACAGATTCCACTTATCTGATGGTAATTACACTGTCACAGTAACAAATGGAGCAAATACCTCTTGTCAATTAACTGATACAGAAAGCATCCCCATTGTCAATAGTGTCAACGTGACCAATGGAGGTACCGTTGCAGAAAATCAAGCAATTTGCTCTGGAAGTATTCCAAACACATTAACCAGTACCCATGCCGCCTCTGGCGGTTCAGGAACTGCTATTAATTATGAGTGGGAAAGCAGTACTGATGGAAGCACCTTTACGATTATCGGCGGCGCTACTAATTTGACTTACTCGCCAGGTGCCCTTACTCAGACCACACATTTCAGAAGAGGGGCTTTCCGTACCAATTGTGCCAATAAAATTTATTCGAATACCCTAACCATCGTCGTGGTGGTCAATATGACCAACCCAGGATCTATCATCGGTGATCAATCAGGATGTGGCACCTACGATGGAGACGTTATCAGTAGCTCAGGAGCGCCAACCGGTGGTTCTGGAGGCACTATCGAATATCTATGGGAATCTTCAACCGACAATGTCAGCTGGACACCCATCTCAGGAGGTATCACAGCCAATTACGATCCCCCTGCAATCACGCAAACCACCTACTTCCGAAGAGGTGCTCGTCGTTCTTCCTGTACAGCTTGGTTACACTCCAACGTAGTGGTAAAAACAGTAAATCAAAACTACACCAATGGAGGAACCATCCACCCAGATGAGTCTCAATGTGGAAGTTATGATCCAAGTAATATGATCAATCTGGCAGCACCATCTGGAGGCGCTGGCGGTACAGTAATCTACCGTTGGGAGCAAAATGTCGATGGAGCAGGATGGACCCCAATTCCTGGTGCTACCACTTATGCTTACGATCCCAGCACAATAACCTCAACGACTCAATACAGACGTGGCTCAAGACGAACCGATTGCGCAGCTTGGGTTTATTCCAATACTGTTACTAAAACAGTGCTACCGGCACCAATTGCTAACATTATCAATGAACCAACCTCTACCTATATTTGTGAAAAAGAAGCCTATCTATTTGAAGCGGCAGATCAAGGTGCAGGAGTCACATATTCTTGGGACTTTGGATCATTGGCAACACCAAGCACTGCAACAGGAAAAGGACCACACGCCGTTTCGTTTGACGTGCCAAATGGCAACCCTTTCACCACAGTGACAGCTGATTTATTAGTATCCATTGGAACTTGCACAAATGCCGATCAAGAAACATTTGATGTTCGTCCAGAATTGCTGATGTCAAGTGTAGCACCAACCAATCCATCCACCTGTGGCGGATCAGATGGACAATTGAACTTTTCAATTGTGAAGCCTGCAAATACAGATATTCAGATCAGCATAGATGGGGGTACGACCTGGGGAGCAATCAATCAAACCTCCTTTATTAGCCTTTCGGCAAATACTTATACACTCAAAATCAGGTACGACAATCAGGACTGTGAAAAAGATTTGGGTTCAATAACCCTATCTGATCCCACCAATTTCTTTTCTGAAATAGAAGAAGAGTATAATGAAGTTTGCATGAGTGAAACCCTTGCATTTACCGCACACGAAGATCCAGCGGTAGATTCCTACCAATGGGATTTTGGATTCGGAGCAGTGCCAGCCACAGCTACAGGTGCCGGTCCTCATAATGTAAATTACATTGGAGGAGGCAGCAAGACCGTTTCTTTAATAATCCTAAGTAGCGGGTGTAACAAAAACTTTTCTAAATCATTCTCGGTCATTGCCAACTTCACTTCTGGTGGAGCAATTTTGGAAGACCAAGACCTTTGTGGAAATACAGACCCTGCTATCCTCAGGAGCGGAGGTTCGCCGACAGGCGGCAATGGGGGCGTAGTGGTCTATGAGTGGGACTCAAGAGTTCGAGATGGACTTGGTGGCTGGGCCCCTTGGACAGTTATCGCGGGTGCTACAAGTGAAGATTATGATCCACCCGTTTTAACTGAGCAAACTCAGATTCGCCGAAAGGCAAGAAGAAGTCCATGCCCAGATTGGTTGATTTCCAATTTTGTGACCTTGACTCCAGCCAGCACGCCAGATCCGACTATTGACAATTTCCAAACCGTTTGCCCTGGGCAACCTTATAGTGATGTGGTCAATACCAATGATAATAACTTGATTCAACCGACCTATTCAATCTATGCGGCACCAGCCAACGGAACCGTCAATATCTTTGATGATGGTAGTTTCTTCTATGAGCCAAACACGACCTTCTGTGGAAGAGACCAATTTATCTATGAGGTTTGTAACTACGGCGTTTCTTGCTGTGATACGGCTTCCGTTAAGATTAATTTGAATGATACTTCAGCACCGTCACTGTTCAATATACCAAGTGATATTATCGTGCATTGTGATGAGGCAGTACCTGAGCCATCCCAAGTAAATGCACTGGAAAACTGCCTGTCGGTGACCTTGAGCATGGATGAGGTATCGACCCAAGGGATGAACAACTGCGCTTTGTATGATTACGAAATCACTCGTATTTGGACGGCTACCGACTACTGCGGTCTTTCAGCGGTGGCAAGTCAAGTGATTCAGGTAAAAGACGAAACTGCGCCGAGCATCTACCGTGTTTACACTTTGCCTAATGGCAAAAAAATGGTAGCAGGCGTCATGGATAACGTAGCGCATCATTGGAAACAAATTTCTTTCCCAATCACGTTTGCAACCCAGCCGGTGGTTTTCACGCAAGTGATCTCTGAGGTGGATGGTTCCAATGTCGTGGTCAAATTGAAAGACGTTTCGACTTCTCAATTTGAGATGAAATTAGGAGAAGAAGAAGCCAATGACGGCGAACATGGAAGAGAAAAAGTAGCTTGGTTTGCAATTGAAGAAGGAGCCAATGCAGGTGATTTCCCATTTGACGTCAAGTCATTCTCCCTTTCGGGAAATACCAAATCAATCAGCTACACCCAGAGCATGGGAGCAAACAATGGAGTAGTTGCTTCAGTTCAGACCAACCACGAGATGGACCCTACCGGCATAAGAGTAACGAACTTATCAGCGACAGGGGCTGATTTCTACTTGCAAGAAGAACGTTCATCCGATGCAGAGACCGCGCACATTTTCGAAAGTGCTGGTTACATGGCATTTGGCGTTTTGGGCGATTTGAAATTGGCAGATGGAGAAGTCTTCGGTGAAACCGGAAAGATTTCTATCACCGAATCTGCTACGTCAGTTCCCTTGAATAATACCTACAAAAATCCAGTCGTGGTCGCAACCATCACTACTGACAATGATAGTGACCCAGTCGTAGTTCGAGTTTCGGATTTGACTACCAACAGCTTTAAAATCCGCCTCGCTGAGTGGGACTATCAAAATGGCAATCACAACACTGAGGTCATCAACTACATCGTCATTGAGGGAAGTCTCCCTTTGGATCGTTCAGTAGTTTGTCATGACGTCCCCGATCCATTGATGAAAGATGTCGAAATCATCGCAGTGGACAACTGTGACCTCTCAGTCGAACTGGAGTTTGAAGAAACACTCAACAATCGCAACTGCTTCCCAGACAACGAAATCACTCGAACTTGGTCAGCCGTTGATGAGTGCGGAAATGCTTCTTCATTCACCACCACGCTTAGTTTGTTTGACAATGTGAATCCGAATTTCACCGTGCCAGCAGATGTCACTGTGGAGTGCGATACAGATATTGATGACCTGACCATCACCGGTGATGTCACTGATGAATCAGATAACTGTGCCGATGGAATCGAGGCATTTTATGTTGATATTTTCAACGGCACCTTCCAGTGTGATTCAAACTATGTCATTAAGAGACAATGGACTTTGGATGATGGTTGTGGAAATGCAAGCGTCAAAACCCAAAACATCTATGTCCAACATCAAGGAGTTAGTGTTGACCTCAAAGTCAGATTACGCGCCGCAATGATGAACTCAACAGATGGAATGATGCGCGATGACCTCCGTCGGTTAGGAATGCTTCCATTAGAAGAACCATACACCCTGATTGGTGGATTCAATCACAAAGCCACTGGTGGAGGTGAAACGGTCAGTCCGGAAGTATTTGAGGTCACAGGCCCAGATGCCATAGTAGATTGGGTTTTTGCAGAAGTTAGAAATGCTACCCAACCTGACTCCGTGATTGCAACCCGTTCTGGATTGCTTCAAAGAGATGGAGATGTGGTCGATGTTGATGGAATTTCGCCATTACTATTCAGCACAGTAAATCCAGGCACCTATAATGTATCTATCAGACATAGAAGTCACCTCGGCGCCATGACCGGCGACTTGCAAATACTCACTGCAGATGATGCAAAAGTGGTCAACTTCAGAGATACCACCGGCGGATCATCTACTTGGGGTAACTATGCACTCCACCAAGGAAACTACGGTTATGCACTTTGGAATGGAGACTACAATGGAGACCGAAGAGTCATCTATCAAGGTCCGAGCAATGATATTACTGATCTATTTTTGGCAGTGCTTTATGCAGATGGAAATGGAACCTTCTTGCCAAACTTTATCCGTAAAGATTACCACCGTGCAGATTATGAGATGGACGGAGATGTCATCTATCAAGGACCTGGAAATGATAGAGCGAAGTTGTTACTGTTCTCAATAATGCAACACCCAGGCAATATGCAATCGCTGCCTAATTACATTATCGAGGAGCAAATACCTCGCTAAGGCTTTCTTCCTCCCGAATCCAATTCGGGACAAGTTTTAGGATGAAAATGAAATCCCCAATTACTGCTTATGCAGTGATTGGGGATTTTTTATTTGACGATTACCTGATTACTAATTGGCGATTTTGCTCGCAAACCAAAAATCATGTAATCGCTATTCTTAAATCCATCTAATTTGAATGCTTTCAAAATTGCACTGAAAGATTGGAGGGACATTTTTATGGAGTTTTGCCTCAGCCTCTTATTTTACGAAAGTCTATTTTTTCGCTTTCGCGAAATGTCACAATCTCGTGGCACGACTCTCTGAGGTCCTAAGAGTGGAGGGTTGATTAGATTTGAATATTGGCAAACTATTTTTCGCCAACATGATAGATTGAGGAAAAGCGATTACCTGATTACTAATTGGCGATTTTGCTCGCAAACCAAAAATCATGTAATCGCTATTCTTAAATCCATCTAATTTGAATGCTTTCAAAATTGCACTGAAGGATTGGAAGCACATTGTTGTAAAATATTGACCCAACCCGCTCATTTGACGAAAGTCACCTTTCTCGCTTTCGCGAAATGGAAGTATCTTCTTGTTTGCGTAAATCATTGATAATCAATGCCTTATTTGCTCTGTCACAAATGATAAAATGCAAGAAATTTGCTTCGATTTTTACCCATTATTCAGATGGATTTCAGAACTTGTTGGTATAGAGTTTGCCAAATTACGATTAGAAATGAGTTTTCCTCCCTTAAAAAAATTGGTCTTACTCCCAATTGAAATTATTGAAGAAACACTGTAAATGACTTCCCTTATTTTCCTGCAAATATTACAGGCGCTTTAGTGTTTCTACAAAACAAAGAACATTGAATGGACACCATGAAAATGGATAGCTAATCATTTTTAGTAATCTTTCTTTCTGTCTCGCTTTCAGTTTCGTGAATTTTTTTTTCACGAATTAATAATTCCCATTCAAGTTTAGAATCCTTGATTTCAATGAAAATTGAAATCAAACCTCCTTTCTATTATGTATGGCTTTTATATCCCCCAGTGATATAAACACTATTTCTAAACAAAATTGAATATTTTCTATGAGACAGACCTTTATCTTAAAGTTTCTGTTTTTGGTTTCACTTTACTTCGTTAGCACATTTTCTTCTTACGGACAAATTCAAACCAAAATACAGCTGATGCCTGGCGACAGCAGTTGGGGGGTTTATTACAAGCACAGCGGTGTGCCTGCAAGCCCTTCTGACAACACTTATCTCGCCTCTGCTCAGGTAACCATCGTAGCTCCAACGGGCTTCGTGTTTTCTGGGCTTCAGTCCGTTGTAGGCGTATGGGCACAAAATGCGAGGGTGGACATGCCCTCGGAAAATCCGGGTTTTGATTACATTTCTCTGGGATTTCCAGTGGGTTCCAATGTGACGATTTCGGACACTTCGGAAACTTTGTTGTTTACGTTTGAGCGTGTGGGCGATTGTCCTGACACGCTATACTTGATCGACAACCCAACGGATCCATTCAACGTACTTCCAAACTCTGCGGGTAATAACCCGGGTAATGAGTTCACCATGGTTGATTTTGCAACGGGTGGGACTTACGTGTGGCAAGAAAACTACGCGCTTTCTGCTTGGAGTTGTGGAGATTGTGATGGTGACGGAATCTTAGACGCCCATGAGGACACCAACGGTGACGGTAACTATGACCCGATCTCTGAGGATTTAAATGGCAATGGAATTTTTGACCTGCCCGGCGAGGATCTCGACGGTGACGGGCATTTTGATATTTTGCCTGATGCGTCCGATCTCTGTGATCCTTGTGATCCGATTCACCCAGAGTTAGCTGAAATCAGAGGAGACACTACGATGTGTGCTTCTGAGGACAACACCGATATCTACGTTGATATCACAGGTGGATGGCCTCCATACACGGTGACTTATGAAAATGACGCGGGTACCGATTTTGTAGTGTCTAACTACCAATCAGGAGACCCAATCAATATTGTTTTAACTGCAACTGATACTTTCGAATTGGTATCGATTGTAGATAGTACTGGTTGTACTGTTGATTCTATGGCAGGGCAAGCAGTTATCGTAATTGAAGGTATTTTATCTATAACTACTGAAGCGTCTCCACAATCTAATTGTGCAGGTGACGGTGTGGTTTTCTCAGCAGTAGCTGCAACGGCAGGTGCGAATGGAATCATGTACAACTGGCAAGTAAGTACCGCAGGTGCTGCCGGACCTTATGTTGATGTAGTTGATGGAACGCCTTATTCAAATGCAACAACGCCTGACCTTGCCATCTCCGATGTGACAGGTCTTAATGGCAACTATTATAGATTGGCAATCTTCACAATGACTTGTGATACGGTTTACTCAACAGGCGCATTATTGACTGAAGAGGGACCAATTACTATGACTACTCATCCTCTTGACCATGCAGTTTGTTCTGGTGACGGAACGACTTTCACTGCTGCTGCAACTGCTCCTTTAGGAACTTTAGCATTGCAATGGCAAGTAAGTACTGATGGAGGAGTAACCTTTACTGACCTTGCTGATGCAGGTGTTTATTCAGGTGTAACTACCGGTACTTTAGCAATCAGCGATGTAGCTGGTTTGTATGACAATCAATACCGTTTAGCAGTTTCTACTGGAGTTTGTGCAAGAGAATTTTCTGACGCAGCTACTTTATCTGTAGAAGGTGTTTTGAGTATTGTTGACCAACCAGACGATATTTTCGAATGTTCTGCTCAAGGACTTGAATTCATCGTAGGTGTTGCAAATAGTAGCACAAGTGCTAATCCTGGTGTGATTAACTACCAATGGCAAGTAAGCTACGACGCAACTACTTCATGGGAAAGTTTAAATAATGACGGTACTTATAATGGTACTAAAACCGATACCTTAACAGCTGACGTTTCTGACAGCTTAAACGGAACTTGGTATAGAGCAATCATCTGGACTGCAGAGTGTTCTTACATTATTTCTGATTCTGCTCAATTGGCAATTTCAGATAATGCAACGTTCGATGTTGAGCCACAAGATTTTGATATTTGTGATGGTAACAGCCACACCTTCACTGCAAACGCAACTGTATCTCAAGGAACATTCAACTATTTCTGGATGGTGAGTACTGATGGAGGAATGACTTATACAGATGTAGCTGATGGTGCGGGACCTGGCGGAGCAATTTACTCTGGTGCTGGAACTTCTGACCTTACCATATCAGATGTCTCGTATTTACAAAATGGATTCTTATATCGCGTTGAAGCGCGTACTGCAGATTGTTTGCCTTCTTCTTCTGCAGCAGCAGTATTGAATGTAGAGGGACCACTTTCTGTAACTGACTTTCCAGTCAATGACACAGTTTGTCGTGGTGACCAAGCGATTTTCGAAGCTGTAATTGCGAATCCTGGATTCGGTACAGTTGAATACACTTGGCAGTTTAGAGCTGCGGGTAGCTGGTTTGATTTGACTAACAATAGTGTTTATGGAGGTGTAAATACTCCAAGATTAACTTTCAATACTGACCAAGGTGGAAATGATGGAGATTCTATCAGATTGGTAGTTACTACTCCTACTTGTGTGAATCTTGAGTTGCCAGGTGTGAGATTAGTAATCGAAGGACCAGTTAGCTTTGACGACCATCCGAATGACACTACTGTGTGTTCTGGTTTACCTGCTTTCTTTGAAGCGATTGCTGCTAACGAAAACGATGGAATCATTGAGTACAGATGGCAACAAAGTATTGATACCCTTAACTATACTGACATCACTGATGGAGGTGTATTCTCTGGTGCAACTACTGATAGATTAGCTATCTCTGACGTAACAGGAAGATATGACCACCGCTACCGTTTGAAAATCAAAACAGAACAGTGTGATTGGGTATATTCTGAATTTGCAACATTGACTGTAGAAGGACCATTCTCAATTGATGTTGGAGGTCAGCCTCAAGATGTGACGCTTTGTCAAGAAGGTAATGCTCAATTTTGGGTAGATGTAACCAACTCTGGTTCTGGTACTGTTGAGTATCAGTGGCAGATCAAAGATAGAATCACTGGAACATGGGAGAATGCCATTGCAGATGATACTATCACGGGTGCTACTTTCGATACCATTTCATTTGCTCCGATTTCTGCATTCAGAAGTGGTGACTCTATCAGAGTTCAAATTACTACTGGTACCTGTGCCACTGACGTTTCTGCGGCAGCAGTGATGTTGATTGAAGGTGCAATTGATATTACACAAGAGCCACAACCTGATACAATTTGTTCAGGTGGAACGGCTAATTTCGATATTACTTACAACATTCCTAACGGAGGTGCTGGTACACCAACGCTTCAATGGCAAGTAAGTACTGATGGAGGTCTTGTTTGGACTGATGTTACGAACTCAGCTCCATACAGCGGTGCGAATACTACTAACTTAGTAATCACTGCTCCTGACCACACTTACCACAACAATAGATACCGTGTAGGATATACTTTTGCAACATGTCCTATTGATTATACAGATGACGCGGTGTTATTTGTTGAGGGTGCAATTAGTTTCACTTCTCAGCCAATCAGCGTTGTTTCTTGTAATGAGCAAGATGTATTGTTCTATGTAACTACTCAAAACTTGGGTGGTGGAGACATTGAATACACTTGGCAAGTAAATGAAGGTAGTGGCTGGAATGACGTAATTCAAGGTGGCGTAGCAAGTTATGTTGGCGTAAACTCTGACGTAATGCAGATTGGTGAAATTGACCACACCATGAATAACTTCCAATACCGCGTAATCATCGAAACTGGTGATTGTGCGCAGCAAATTTCTAACGTAGCTTCATTGAACGTAGAAGGACCATTGGCTGTCACAAATGACCCAGATGACATCACGGTTTGTTCTTGAGGTGATACCATCATGGTAGTTGCTTTCGATAACCCAGGTGACGGAGGCTTAACAAATGTAAGCTTACAATGGGAGTACTCTCCAAATGGAATTGTTTGGAGTCCAGTACCGGACGACGCGGTGTTTGATACACCAACTGATGATACATTGATTATCAATGATGTAGCTGGATTAGGAGGTTTCTACTGGAGAGCTGCTATCTCTACGCCTACTTGTCCTGTAATTTATTCGGCTGTCGCCGAATTGGAAGTCGAAGGACCAATTGGTTTGACTGACCCAATCGCAGTGACAGATTGTAATGAAAACAGCGTTCGTTTCACGACAGTGATGACCAATCCTGGTGCTGGCGTTGTGAGTTTCCAATGGGAAATGAACAGAGGAACTGGCTGGGTTGATTTGAGCAATGATACTTCTCAAGCTGCCGGCTTCAACGGTGTGCGCACAGATACCTTGAGTGTAAGTGATGTAAACGCTGACTCTTTGAATGGAGCTACTTTCAGAGTAAGAGCATGGACTTCTACTTGTAACGCAATCGTTACGGGTGAAGCTGCATTGACGATTGAAGGGCCAATTGAGTTCGCTGACCATCCAAATGATACTATCGTTTGTAGTGGTGAGGCAGCATTCTTCGAGATTGCAGCTACGAATGCTCAAAGTGGTGCTATCAACTATCAGTGGCAGACCAGCACCAATGGGGTGACTTGGGCTGACATTGCTGAGGCAGGCGTCTTCTCTGGAACGCAAACAAATAGATTAGATATCTCAGACGTTGCTGGTCTTTACGGACACAGATACCGTTGTGTGATTTCTACAACATACTGTGATGAAAAATTCTCTGACTTAGCGAGATTGACTGTAGAAGGACCGGTAATCATCGATCCATTGAACGGTCAAACTGCTTGTCGTAATGAGGCTTACAACTTTGCAGTCAATGTAACCAATGGCGGTTCTGGAGTAATGACTTATCAGTGGGAGGTACTTGACGTAACAGCAGGCACTTGGTCTGACTTAAACAATGACACTTGGGTTCACGGAACAGAGACTACTTTGTTGCAATTGGATTCAATGGACATCATGCAGACGAGAGGTGATACCATCTTCCGTTTGAGAGTTGAGTTGCCTACTTGTTCACCATTCTTCTCTGACACTGCATTGTTGCACATCGTATCTGATACGCTTGGCTTCTGTGACTTTGATATGGATGGCGAAATCAACGATATTGATTTAGATGATGACGATGATGGATTGCCAGACGTTTGGGAGAATTCTTGTTTGACCTACGGTCAGTTCAACCGTGACAATGATGGTGACGGTGACCAAGACGGTGAAGAAGACTGGGATGGAGACGGAATCTCTAACCACGAAGAAACCGACGGAGACGGCGTGTTGGATGGCGACCCATGTGACCCATGTGACCCATTAATTAGCGATGCTTGTTTCGGAATCGCACTTGACATCAAAGTATTGCTTTACGGTGCAGCTTACGACGGTTTAGCCACAGTTAGCCCAACCATGAATGATGACTTACGTCAAAAAGGATTGATTCCAATGACTGAGCCATACACGAACTTGGAGTATCAAGGACTTGATCCTGTTACAGGTACATTTGGAACCGTTAAGCCATTCAAGCACTATGGACCAGGTGGAGGAGAAACCATCTCTGACCCTGCAGTCTTAGCTGTAACTGGCGATGACGCAATCATTGACTGGGTCTTCGTTGAGTTACGTAATGCAAACAAAGTTGACTCTGTAGTAGCAACTCAGTCTGCGCTTCTTCAAGCAGATGGTGATGTTGTAGATGTTGACGGTGTTTCTCCAGTGACTTTTGACCAATCTGTGATGGCTGGTGAGCAATATGTAGCAGTGAGACACAGAAACCACTTAGGTGTAATGACCAAAGAGGCTCCTGAATTGTCTCCAGACGTAAGAGTGATTGACTTCACAGACAACTCAATCGCAAGACACGGTGACCATCCACAAAAGGTCGTTGACCACGGTGGAACCATCGGTAAGAAGAACTATTTGTGGGCAGGTGATTTAAGACCTGACGGTAGAGCAATCTATCAAGGTCCTAATAACGACCCGCTACAAATCTTCTTGAAAGTAGTTAGTGACCCAGACAACGTTGGACCGAATGGTGATCCAAACGCCAACTTTATCCTTTCTGGATATTTGGAAGAGGATTATGACTTGAACGGTACGGCAATCTATCAAGGTCCATTAAACGACCGAGTGATGGTATTGCTCCAGACCGTGCTTACGCACCCTGGCAACGAGAATATCCTTGCTAACTACATCGTAGTAGAACAGTTACCATAATACGTTTTTTATAAATTATTCGGCACCTCAAATCAGAGGTTTGGGGTGCCGATTTTTTTCTCTTTTTCTCTCCCATTTGCCGAAAGGCACTTCCCCTCATTTGCCGAAAGGCGAGTTTAAGTCTAAGATTAATTATGATTTTTTTCCTTTCGGAAAAATAAAGACCAACTTAAAAATTCAATTTCCTGAAAATCGAAAAAAAATATACCAACGATCTTAATCTTCCATTGAATTTAATCATAGTTAACTGCATTCCAAGACAGAAAACTACACTCACAATGAAGAAAAATATCTACAATCTGAAACATTTAATTTGCGCCGCATTTGTGCTTGCGAGTACTTGCCTTAGCGCACAAATTGAGTACACCCTAAAGCTTTCCGGCGACGGCGTGACCTATACCGTTTTTGCCAAGCCTGATGACTCTATCAATCCTTCTTCCAATACAATTACGGGTTCCGGACAGGTGACTATCGTTGCTCCAACCGGATTTGTGGAAACTGACTTCGAAACTATTGGAGGAATTTGGCAATTAAATGCCCGTGTAAACTCACCAGTAGAAAATCCTTCAAAAGATTACATCTCGGTAGGTTTTCAAGCAGACATTCCTCAAATCGTTTATGCAAACGGTCAGGAAACTGCTCTTTTTGAATTTAAAAGAAGTGGTATTTGTACTGGAGAATTGTACTTGATTGATAATTTTGATCCATTTATGCCGCCTAACTCATTGGGCAGTAATCCAGGGAATGACATTACGGTCATTGACCTGTCAGGAGGAAATTATTTCTATTCTCAAAATTACGGACCAGACGCCGACTGTCGCGATGACGATGGAGATGGGCTAACCAACATCATAGAAGACACCAACAACAATGGAATTTTTGACCCTCCGGGGGAAACAAATTTTGCAAATCAAGATACTGACGGAGATGGAATCTCCGATGGGGTCGAAGACGCTAATAGAAATGGAGTAGTGGATCCAGGAGAATCGGATCCTCGCGACCTTTGTGACCCTTTAAAAACTTTTGCGCCTTGTGATTGGGATGGCGATGGCGTTGCCAATGCCACTGACCCTGACGATGACGGCGATGGGGTTAATGATGTCAATGACGTCATTAATTTTGACGTGACCAGTGACTCTGATGGAGATGGAATTGAAGATTTGGTGGAAACCAATCAACTTTCTGACCCACTTGATCCTTGTGATCCTGACCCAACTACTCTGGCATGTACGGGAGATGATCAAGATGGCGATGGTTATTTTGCTGACCTTCCGGCAAATGACCCACTACACGATCCTAACGACCTCAACCCATGCGACCCATCTGTTGCTTCACCAACCTGTGATTTTGACAACGACGGCATGATCAACCTTATTGACAATGATGATGATGGCGACGGCGTAGATGACATCAATGATGTCAACTCTTATGATCCAGCCAGTGATTCAGACAACGACGGAATTGCTGACAATGTGGAAACAGGTGGCGATGGTGCTTATGACGCAGGAATTGATACCAATCCATTGGACCCTGATACTGACAATGATGACATCGTAGATGGGGTAGAGGACGCCAACCAAAACGGAAGTCAAGACGCCGGCGAAACGGATCCATTGGACGAAGACTCGGATGATGATTCTTTATGGGATGGGACTGAAGACACTAACCAAAACGGAACAGTAGATGCCGGAGAGAGTGATCCATTGAACGAATGTGATCCTAATGCATTTGGTGACGTTTGCGATTTTGATAATGATGGCATGGTCAACCAAGTTGATCCAGATGATGATGGCGATGGTGTCGTTGATGTAGATGACGTGGATGATTTCAATCCACAATCTGATTCTGATGGAGATCAAGTTTCTGATATTGATGAGACTACCAATGGTACAGACCCATTGAACCCATGTGATCCAAATCCAAATGCACCACTTTGTGTGGATATCGATAATGATAATGATGGATTTTTCGCGAATTTCGCTCCAGGTCATCCACAGTATGATCCAGATGATAATGATGCTTGTATTCCAGCTGGAACAGTTGCTTCATGTGATTTTGATGGAGATGGAATCATAAATCTAAATGATGATGATGATGACAACGATGGTGTAGATGACGCCTTCGACGTAGATGACTATAATCCAAATAGTGATTCAGATAGCGATGGCATTACTGACATTGTAGAAACTGACGGAGATGGTAACTACAACCCAGGCGTTGATACAGACCCACTCAACAACGACACTGATGGTGACGGAATCATCGATGGTGTTGAAGATGCGAATCAAAACGGCGCTAAAGACCCGAATGAAACAGATGCACTTTTAGCAGATACTGATTTTGATGGTCTTGATGATGGCGATGAAGATACTAACCTAAATGGTAGCTTGGACGCAGGTGAAAGTAACCCATTAGACCCATGTGATCCAGTAGGTGTAAATACGACCTGTGATTCAGATGGTGATGGTATCAACAACGACGTTGACCCGGATGATGACAATGACGGTGTGGACGATATTAATGACGCTGACAATTTCGACCCAAATAGTGACTCAGACAACGACGGAATCGCTGATAATGTTGAAACAGGAGGCGATGGTTCCTATGATCCAGGCGTAGATACGAATCCATTGGATAGTGATACCGATGATGACTTGGTTCCAGATGGTGCAGAAGACACCAACAAAAACGGAATGGTCGATGCGGGAGAAATGAATCCTTTAAATCCTGATACGGATGGCGATTCATTTCCTGATGGAGAAGAGGATGCTAACTTCAATGGACAGTTTGATCCTCAATTTGGAGAAACAGATGCATTGGATGATTGTGACCCAATCGGAGTTGGCACCCACTGTGATTTTGATATGGATGGTTTGACCAACGACATGGATTTAGATGATGATGGCGACGGGGTCAATGATGTGGACGATGTTGATCCTTATGATCCTTACAGTGATTCAGACAATGATGACATCGCTGATATTGTAGAAACAGGCAATGACGGTATTTACAACCCAGGTGACGACACTGACCCATTAAATCCAGATACAGATAATGACTTAATCCCTGATGGGATAGAAGATAAAAACCAAGATGGAATCGTTGACGCCAACGAAACCAATCCTTTGAATCCTGACACTGATGGCGATGGCTATCTTGATGGAGATGAGGACACGAATGCGAACGCATTTAAAGAGCCACACGAAAGTGACCCACTGGATCCATGTGATCCTGATGCATACTTAGGCACTTGTGACTATGATGGCGATGGTTTGACCAATGACGTTGACCCAGACGATGACGGCGACGGAGTCGCTGATGGCGATGATGTCAACCCACTTGATGAGAATAGTGATTCAGATAACGACGGCGTAACGGACATCGTAGAAACCAAAGGCGATGGCTCTTATGATGTAGGGGTTGATACCGATCCATTGAACCCTGACACTGATGGCGATGGCTATTTGGAAGGTGACGAAGATGTCAATGCAAACGGTTTTGATGACAATACGAATGAGTCCAACCCATTAGATTTTTGCGACCCCGTAAATACAACTGGTGCTTGTGATTTCGATGGCGATGGTATCACCAACGATGTTGACCCTGACGATGATGGAGACGGTGTCAATGATATAGATGACATCGAAAACTTCAATCCTGATAGTGATTCTGACGCAGATGGTATCACTGATAGTGATGAAACTGGCAATGACGGAAGTTATGACCCAGCGACTGATTCAGATCCATTGAATCCATGTGAGCCGGATCCAAACGGATTGGCTTGTACGGCTACTGATTTAGATGGTGACCAATACTTCGCTAACTTCTCTCCAAATCACCCACAATACGATCCAGATGATTCGGATCCATGTGTGCCGGACATGACTTCACCAAGATGTGATTTTGACCAAGATGGTTTGGTAAATAACGTCGATGATGATGATGACAACGATGGTGTAAATGACGTTTCAGACGTTGACCCATACAATCCACTTTCAGATAGTGATAATGATTTGATTGCTGACATCACTGAAACAGGTGGTGATGGACAATACAATGCAGGAATTGATACCAATCCATTGAACTTTGATACTGATGGTGACAACGTCTCTGATGGTAGAGAAGATAGAAACCAAAATGGTATCGTTGACGCAGGCGAAATGAATCCACGTAATCCTAACTCAGATTGGGACGCTTACACTGATGGAGAAGAAGATGTCAACGAAAACGGAGTTCATGATCCAGATGAAAGTAGTGCTTTAGACCAGTGCGATCCAGACGCCACTTTCCCATCATGTGATTTTGACAATGACGGAATCCAAAATGCCACTGACCCTGATGATGACAATGATGGTGTCAATGACGAAGATGATATTGATGACTTTGATCCGCATAGTGATTCAGACGCAGACACACAGTCTGATCTGGATGAAACACTTGCCGGAACAGACCCTCTAAATGCATGTGACCCGAATCCAAACGCATTTGCTTGTAATGCAACTGATGATGATGCGGATGGATATTCACCCTCATTTGACGTAAGTCACCCAAGGTATGACCCAGATGACAGCAACTCGTGTGTGCCTGACGTAACGGTTGGTCTATGTGATTTTGACAATGATGGTATGGTCAACAATGTAGATAATGATGACGATAATGACGGTGTGGTTGATGACGATGATGTCGATGACTATAATGTCAACTCTGATAGTGATAATGATGGTTTAGTGGACAATGCAGAGACTGGTTT
>CALCJP010000273.1 GCA_937967625.1 uncultured Saprospiraceae bacterium | reverse complement strand
ATTGCTTCAGCGCTTCGATAGTCGCTTTAGTGGTGTAGAAAACGCCAGTGAGATTGACGTCGATGACTTCGTTCCATTGCTCGATTGTCATCTCTTCGATGGCGGCGAAGTGTCCAACACCTGCATTGGCGATGACGGCGTCGATTTGTCCAAAGTGGTTGAGGGTGGTTTGCACTGCCTGCTGCTGACTTTCAAAACTGCGCACATCAGAAGCGAGTCCAAGCACGCGCGATGGGTCATCAGAAAGAGATTTGGCAACGGCTTTGGCGTCTGCTTGCTTTCTGCCAGTGATGGCGACGCGCATGCCTTGCGCGAGGCATGATTGGGCGATTCCGAGGCCGATTCCTTTGGTGCCGCCAGTGATGAAGACTACTTTGTCTTTGAGCATGATATTAAGTTTTTCTTTTTTTTGAGCATCGTCTTTTGCAAGAGGACGATGTGATCTTTTGTAACGCATTGTCTTAAAAGGAGAGACGATGCTGAACTAAAATGATTGATGCTGCATTTAGTAGATAGAGTACAGATAAAGGTAGAAATAGTTGATAAAAACCCTTCTTATTCCTTTTATTTGCTTTCGATTATCGAAGCTGCGAAATTCAATAATGAGATACCTAATTTTTCTATTTACAATTTGGTCTTTCTGCCTCCCGATGGTATCGGGACAGGTTCCAGCAAATGATTGCGATCCTTATTTCGCGAAAGCGAAAAGTGTGCGCAATGCCAACTACGATATCAAACTCACTCTCGACCACGAAGCAAAAAAAATAACTGCTACCGAAACGTTGATTTGGATCAACCATTCGCCTGATACGATTCAGGAGATGCGGTTGTATATGTATCTCAATGCGTTTAAAAATACCAATTCTACTTTTTTGGGAGGGACGACTAATGTGTTTGGCCAAACCTTCGAAGATCGAACGGCGGAAGAGTGGGGGTGGATTGAAGTGACGAAAGCAGTGCAGCGCGGGCAGGGTGATTTGACGGAACCTGTCCCGATAGAATCGGGAGTCATAAAATACATTCAGCCCAATGATGATAATGAGGATGACCAATCAGTTTTGCAAGTGCCTCTTGATCAGGGAGTTATGCCGGGTGATACGTTGTTTTTAGATATGAAATTTACAGCGAAGATGCCTAAAATCATCGCTCGAACGGGCTATGCAGATAAAGATTACTTCGCTTTTTTACATTGGTTTCCTCAAGCAGGTGTTTATGAAAAAAACCGAGCAGGCGAGTGGGGCTGGAACTGCCACCAGTTTTTTAGGACGACGGAGTTTTATTCAGATTTTGGAGTGTATGATGTCGAAATGACGCTTGCAGATCATTTGATAATCGGCGCCAGCGGCTGCAAAATCAAAGATCAAAACAACGGCAATGGCACTCGAACGGTCAAGTACCATGTCGAAGATGTCATTGATTTTGCATGGGTCTGCTACTCCGAATTTGAGGAACATCGCGACCAATGGAATCATGTAGAAATCAAAGCGATGGTGCCAGTTGAGCATCGCTCTTTAGCGCCTCGATTGATTCAGGCAGTTAAAAATTCTTTAGAATACCTTACGGAAAATGTAGGCGAATATCCCTTCACCACCATCACGATCATCGACCCACCATTGCACGGGTTGCGATCTGGGTTTATGGAATATCCGACGTTGATTACAGGAGGTTCTTTTTGGGGCGCGCCGAAAGGCTTTAGAGGAGTGGAGTCGCTTATCGTTCACGAATTTGCGCATCAGTATTTCATGATGATGTTGGCCTCCAATGAAAAAGAAGAAGCATGGTTGGATGAAGGTTTTGTAACTTATTACGAGGATCGAATCGGCATCAATTACTTTGGCGAAAAGCATTCACAGCAAGATCTATTTGGCTTACACCACGGCAACCGAGAAATGTCTCGCGTCGAATATACGAGCATCAACAACTTAGCAAGCGGCGCCACGGTCGATCAAGGTTGGAATAATAAAACCACACGCAGTCGCGAATTGGTCTATCAAAAAACCGGCACCATGCTCGTCACGATGGAACGCCTGCTTGGTCTCGAAACCATGAATCGCCTCATCAAAACCTATTTCGAACGCTGGAAATTCAAACACCCGAGAGGCGAAGATTTCATCGCTGTCGCCCTCGAAGTGGTCGAAAAAGAAAAAGGTGCCGAGATGAAATCAGTCATCGAATCGCTCTTGCGGCAATCCATCTATGAAGCGTCTTATTGCGATTATGCACTGAGCAACGCTGTCAGCAGACAAAAGAGAACGCCGATGGGCTTGTTCGGAACTACAGATTCTATGGACTACCAAAAAGAAGAACTGAAAGATGGCTACAACAACGTCGTGCGAGTGGATAGAAAAGGAGGAATGATTTTGCCCGTCGTAATTGAAATCATTTTCAAAGACGGCTCAAATAAAATAATCGAGTGGGATGGCGTCGCCAACTCACGTACTTTCGAGTTTGAATCAGCTACTAAAATGGTGAGCGCCCACATCGACCCCGAACAAAAAATCTATCTCGACATTGACCTCAATAATAATAGTTACACATGGCAACCCGAGACTTCTGTCTTTTGGAAATATGCATTGAAAGTGATGTTTTGGGTGCAGAATGTGTTGCAGTCGGTTAGCATGTTCACGTAACGCGGATTGGCAATCCGCGAGGAATTTGTAAAAAAGAAGAGATGAGAATAGTTGGAAACCAAGAGTTTCAACTATCACAACTTTGTAGCATTAATAAAACTTAATCGCGGAATGCCATTCCGCGTTACGTATGATAAAAGCATTCACGCAAGGTTGGAAAATCGCGTTTCGCTCATGGCGAATTGCAACCATTGTGTACCTACTCCAGTTTCTCTTAGCATTGGTTTTAGGCATGATGGTTTATAGTGAATTAGGCAGCTCCATCGGTCACTCCCTCGAACTCAAAAAACTACTCGCTGACTACGACCACACCGTCCTCTCCGACCTCAACAACATACACGGCGGCTTCCAAAAAATCATCACAACTGGACTACCGTGGTTGGTTTTGATATGGTTGATTGCCAGCGTTTTCATCAGTGGCGGATTGCTATTTGCGATTGATAGAAGGCAATATACTTGGGCTTTATTTTGGGCAGGAGGCGCGCGTTATTTCTTTTCCTTTTTGAAAATTGGGTTAGTCTTTTTGGCAATCTTCCTGCTCATCACCGCAGCCATTTGGATTCCCCTTGCGGGAAATTTCGATACCATCATCCCCGCCCTCCCTTCCGAGCGCGAATATGCCTACATCATCATTTTCGTTTTGGTGCTTTATCTATTGTTTGTGCTATTCCTTTGGGGTTCGGCGACAGCCGCCAAATTTTTCAAAATCAAGGAAAATACTTCCATCTGGCAATCTCTAAAAAAAGGCTTCGGTTGGGCATGGCGGCATTTCACGAAAGTGGAAGGGCTTCTAATTCTTTTCGCTTTCGCGCAAATGGGCGTGGTAGCAATCTATTGGCTCATCGAAGGTGCATCAGGCATGGTGAGTCCGACCCTGATTTGGGTATTCTTTTTCATTCAGCAAGTGTTCGTATTTTTTAGAATTCTTTGGCGAATTGGGGTGTATGGCGGAGTGGAAGCATTGATGTCGCCTGTGGTTGACCATGAATGAAATTTATGAATTGCTTGGCTGATGTTGAATACTTCATTCTGATTTTGAGGAAGAATGAGTTGCGACCGATATTCTATTTCTTGGCAGTGGTTTTTGGGCAAATTCGCTCTCTTTGGGGTTTCGTTAAAGTGATTTGCCATGCCTGGTTTTGATGGCTGGCTGCCAGTGGTGCTGGGGTTCGCAGTGGCGTGTTTGGTGCTTTCGATAGGTGCGTTTTTCCCGAAAGGGAATTAAATCCGATATTTGCATTGTCGCCTATGGACGAATAGCGGAAGTTCCTCCCATGAGGAATTAGTTTTTATCTTTCCGTCCGCTGCGTAGAACTATAAGATTCGAATGAGTAAAAATGGCTCGACGTGGGTGAGAGGATTTAAAGTGTTGCAATAGAGATGCTTTTCGAGCATCGTCTCCTGAAAGGGACGATGCGACAACGGATAACGAATCGTCCTCTTCGAAAGACGATGCTTCAAGAAAAATTTAAATTAAGCCACGGATTCGCGCGGATTTCACAGATTTTTTAATCCGTGAAATCTGTGGCTCCAGATATTCAATAAAATGGCAGAACAGAACTTCGTAGATTATGTGAAAATCTTTTTCCGTTCGGGAAAAGGAGGGGCAGGGTCTGTCCATTTTTATAGGGCAAAATACATCCCCAGAGGTGGACCCGATGGCGGTGATGGCGGTCGAGGCGGACACATCATTTTGAGGGGCAATAAACAAATGTGGACACTCCTCCATCTCAAATATCGAAAACACATCCACGCCGGAGAAGGACTCAATGGTGGTAAAAACCGGATGTCAGGCGCCGATGGCGAGGACATCATCTTGGATGTGCCATTAGGCACTATCGTCAAAGACGCTGAAACTGGAAAAGTCCACTTTGAGATTGAAGAAGACGGACAAGAAGTCATCTTGATGAAAGGCGGTAGAGGCGGCTTAGGCAATGATCATTTCAAAACCTCAACCAATCAAACGCCTCGCTATGCCCAACCCGGTGAGGAGGGCACTGAGGGTTGGATGGTCTTAGAATTGAAAGTCTTGGCAGATGTCGGCTTAGTCGGTTTTCCGAATGCGGGCAAGTCCACTTTGTTGGCAAATGTCTCAGCGGCGAAGCCAAAAATTGCGAGCTATGCCTTCACCACTTTGACCCCCAATTTAGGAATCGTGGAGTACCGAAACAGCCGCTCTTTTGTCATGGCGGACATCCCCGGCATCATCGAGAATGCGCACGAAGGCAAAGGCTTAGGACATCGCTTTTTGAGACACATTGAGCGAAATGCGGTGTTGCTTTTCATGATTCCATCTGATGCGGATGACATCGCTGGGCAATACAAGATTTTGCTCAATGAACTGAAAATGTATAATGAAGAACTCATCGACAAACCACGGGTGCTCGCCATCTCAAAGTGCGATATGCTCGACGATGAGTTGAAGGAAATGCTCCGACCTAATTTGCCGAAAGGCATAGAAACTGTCTTTATTTCATCAGTTTCAAATCAAGGACTGGTTGAGTTGAAAGATGTGCTTTGGAAGAAAATGAATGGATGATTTTAGCCTGAGTTAGGACTTGTAAATAATTGACAATCAATAGCTTAGGGAGGCGCGATAGCGCCTTTCCCTAATTCTTTACTATCTTCTGTGAAAATTCGGCTCCGTCTTGCGCGGTTACTTTCAAGACATAAGTGCCTTTCGGCAAATGCGCTATGTTCAACTGACCAGCGGTATGATTCAATTTTTTGACGAAAGTCAGTTTGCCTGCTGCGTCAAAAATGGACGCTTCGATAATTTTCAAACTCTCTTTAGATTCAATAAATACCACATCTGCGCTCGGATTTGGGAAAACCGAAATTGGAGAGTCAAAACTTACTTCTTCAACGCTCGAAACCAAATCAAAATCAAACCAATTGACATTGAATTCCGAAGCCGTCATGTACCTTTTATTTTTACAAACAGAACTTAACAGCCCTGCCTAAAGGGGGGGACTCGCATTCGGTGAAAATGAAGATGTCTCAAATGTGCTCGAGAGGGTTCCCCCTTTAGGGGGCGGAGGGGGGATTATTTTCCCGAAAGGGAAAAAAAGTCTTATTGCTCTTGGAACACTCTGATATAATCCACAATCATGCGTTGCGGAAATTGGGTGGTAGCGTCTGGGTTGCCTGGCCATCTTCCTCCAACGGCTACGTTGAATATGAAAAACTGAGATTTTGTAAGTTCAACTAAAGCAGGATGAGTAATGTCGAGAGTGTGGTAGAGGCGGTCATCCATATACCATCTGATTCGCTGGGCATCCCAGACGATAGAAAAGACGTGAAATTCATCTCCAAAAGTGCCGGAGTTAAGGTCAACATTGCCGCTAAATTCGCGATGCCCATTGTCAGACCAGTGCGCAGTTCCGTAAACTCTTCCGGGCAAATGTCCTATCAATTCCATAATGTCGATTTCGCCACAAGCAGGCCAGCTGACTTGATCAATGTTTGCTCCCAACATCCACAAAGCAGGCCAAATGCCCTGACCTTTTGGCAAGGCAGCGCGGATGTCCACGCGACCATATTGGAAGTCAAATTTATTTTTGGTTATCATTCGGGAGGAGGTGTATTGATTGCCGACGGTTTCTTCGCGGGCTTCGATGACGAGGTGTTCGTCAACGATGGTTGCATTTTCTCTTTGGTAAAATTGGAGTTCGTCGTTGCCCCAGCCGCTATTGCCGCGACCGATTTCGAAAGTCCAGTTTTCAGATTTGACGGAAGTCCCATCAAATTCATCTCTCCAGATGAGACTCATGCCTGCATAGCTTTCAGGAGTCGTGTAGCCACTTTGCGGGATGATGAGAGGGGTGGTTTGACTATCATCGTTGATGATAGAAATCGTTGCGGTTCCATTATCGATTTCGACATCGCCATCTACTCGGCTGATGGTTATCTCAAAATTTTCGTCTGGTTCAGATTCATCATCACCAATGATGGTGATTTGAAAATCTTTGTTTTTGTCGCCTGGTGAAAACACAAGCGGCACTTCTGAAAATGCTTCGTAATCTACACCTCCTTCTGCCGAACCATCTACCGAACTCAAATAGACCGTAACCAATGATTGCGCCTCTTTGTCTAAACGAACACGCACGAATGCTTTTGAATCATCTTCACCTTCATCAAGTGACAAGGCTTGAACTGAAACTTTAGGATTGGTAACCATCGGGTCGTCTCCACCATCGTTGTCGCCACAAGAGAAAGTGAAAACTAATAAAGAAAGAGAGAGGAGTTTGAAAGTGTATTTTACGAAAGTCATAATTAAAACTATTTTTTCCCTTTCGGGAAATGAAAATTTCAATAAAGCCAAGGTTGCAGATTAAACGCAACCTTGGCTTTTATGTTGATACCCTAAGATTTAGGTACTGATGTAGTCTTATCGGAAAGTAAAGTTTCGAACGTAGAATGTACCATCTACATTATGATTTTCACCACCAATTTTCAATCCAATCAAGTCAAGATCCTCTCTATTTAAAGCATTGTCTAAATTGAAAGTCACGGTTACCCATTGGTTGGTAGCTGTCTGCCCCATGTCTTGATACAACTCCCAGGTTGTCCAAAACTCATTGTCTTCACTCGCATCAGCGATAAAAATGTCAACTTGCTGAGAAAGCTCACCTGAGTAGTCATTAGTGCTTGGGAAGTACACATCTAAAGACATAGAAGTGAAATTGGTGAACTGACAGTCATAGCCTAATTGGAACTTGAGATCTGCAAATTGTGCAGTTCCTCTGACATACTGACCGACCTTAGCTGCCGCTGCATCAGCAGGATCATCAACACCAACAGTTAAAGTTACATCCGAAGCGGTTGCTACCAACTCTTGAACATCAGCAGGTCCGTCACTTGCGAAAGTGTTGAAAAGCTGTGCAGGAGTTTCATTTGGAAGATCATTGTCAATGACGACTACGTCTGGAATCTCTGGCAAATCAGCTGGGTTATGGTAGCTCACCAAGTAGAAGTTCCAAGAGTTAGCGCCTACCAATGCCATCTGCAAAGTATCTGCTACATCGCCATCTGCAAAGTTGAATATCGTATAAGTCTTAGAGCTGAGAGGGATGAAGTTATCACCATCTGCGGTTTTGTTTGGAAGCCCGATATAGGCACCTGCTCCCGACAAGGTAATCGTACCTGCTGCATCGTCGAATTCGAAGGTGTAATTTCCGCCATTTGCGAAAGCACTCAAATCATCTCCGTTGGCAGAAGTTAAATTTCCAGCATTTTCTTCATAACATCCTTCATCAGCGTCTGGTCCTAACCAACCACCGTTACCTTCAGAGTCGATGAAAACGTCACCTCCTGTATCATGCTCCCATTTACCATCGCGGTGGAAAGTGAAGGCATCATTTAAAATACAAGGACGCTCGCCCAATGGTGTATTTCTACCAAAAGCCCAATACTCATTATCGTTCATAGCAGGTCCGATGCCTAAAGCAACACCTTCACGCTGCAAGTACCAAGTCTTTGAAGTTGCTCCTGCCAAACGCGCCAATTCTGCATTTGGATCAGTTAAGGTAAAGGTCTCAGAACGGTTAGAGGTTTTTCCATTACCGGTAGCGGTTAGTGTCACGGTGTATTCTCCTGCTTCCGCATATACGTGAGTAGGCGACTCATCTGTACTACTGTTATTGTCACCAAAGTCCCATGAATATGAACTTGCATCTTGAGAGAAGTTATTAAACTTCACTTCAAGGAAGTTGTCAGCGCTGATTTCAAATTGAAAACTTGCAATTGGATCTGCTTCACCTGATGGTTCTGGATCGTCGTCGCCACAACTTGCTACAAAAAATAGCGAAAAGGCTGCGATCCATAATAGTGGTTTAAATTTAAACATTTGTAAGAGATTTAATGGATTAGTTAAAATATGTTTTTGAAATAATCGCCTTTCGGCAAATGAATTTTTTACTTGGAAACAAGGAGTAAGCGTCAAGAAACATGAACGATCAAAAGGAGTTCTATATTCTCTCATTCTCTCATTCTCTCATTCTCTCATTCTCTCCTCTACTGAAATAAAGAAGCATCTGGATAAGTAGTCAATTGAGGAGCTACAGTAGTTTCTTGCAACGATATTGGTATCCAGAAATGCTCGTCTGTAAAGTTATTTCGACGCAAGTCGCCTGAAGGAAATAAATCAGACGCTGCTCTACCTGAACGAACGAGGTCATACCAACGATCCCCTTCCAAAGCGAATTCGGCGCGACGCTCATACCAGATGAGGTCTAAAAGACTCCAGCCTTGCTCAGACATGATTTGTTGTGCCGTTTTGAAAGCACCAGTATTATCGCCTGGGCCAGCAGCACGTTCTCTAACCTGATCAATATAAGTCATCGCTTGTCCGTCTGAACCAGTGCCGCGATTCAATGCTTCTGCCAACATAAGTAGCACATCTGCATAGCGAATCGGGTGCGTATTATTCGCTTTTGTCAGATTTTCGTCTCCACCATTGACATTGGTACCTGCGTGTCTTTTATAGTTTGGAAATTTCTCTTGCCAGTAACCAGTATAGTCTATCGGATTGCTCTGCGTGCGGTCGATAGTCACGGAACAAAAACCACCAGCAGTATCAATTGAGAATTGCAACTCTTCCTCCGTAGCAATTGCTACGTCGCGACGAAACTCATCATCAGGCAAAAAGTGGTCATATAATTCTTGAGTAGGCATCATGAATCCCCAACCTGCTTGATAATCAGGATGGTCTTCACATAAACCACGCACACCACACAACTGCACAATGCCGTTGCCATCAATGCCTTCAAACCAACTCCAATCACTTGTCCAAAGGCTATTGTGTTGCACTTCAAAAACGGACTCGCGCGTATTGCGAGCGCCAAAAGCGAACAATGCGCGCATGTCATCTTCCAATTCATAAACGCCCAAGTCAACCACTTGCTGCAAGGCATCTGCTGCTTTGTTGAATTTATCAGGGTCGTCGTTGGTCATGTCTGCCCAGTACAAATATGCTTTGCCCATCATTGCCAAAGCTGCTCCCTTGGTCGCTCTTCCAGCCTCAGTTGAAGAAACCGTTACCGGCAATTCATCGGCTGCGTCTTGCAAGTCAGCAGTGATTTGCTCAAAGACTTCTGAAAGTGTGTTGCGCTGCAAATTCACATCTTCTGGCGCCAATAATGTAGTCACCACTGGAATTGGTCCAAAGTGTTTGAACAACTCAAAATGATAGTAAGCTCTTAAAAATTTAGCTTCTGCTTTGAAGCGATCCACTGCGGCAGAAGAGAGTTGATCCTGCGCCAAAATGGTATTGGCTCTAAAGATACCGATGTAGTTACGTCGATAAATCGGCTGCAAGGCAACGTTGGTATTGGTATTCGTGAAGTCGTCAAATTCTTGCCATGGTGGTTGGTCATTGTTAGATGGGTCGCCACCGGCGTTGGCGTTGTCAGAACGAATTTCTCCAAACATGACATAAGAAATCCAATTGCCATAAGCCATCGACCAACCAACGGGGTCGTAGGCAGCAACCAAGCCTGAGAAAAATTGCTCCTCGGTTTGGAAGAAATTGACTGATAAAAATTCATTTACTGGGTCAACGTCCAATCGGTCTTCATTGCAGCCTTGGCTGAGACCGATGAGGACAATGAGCAGAAAGAAATATTTTTTTGATAGATTCATCTTTAAAAAGTTTATGGTGGCGCGGAGTGGTACTCCGCTTGATATTTATTTTTCTCCCTTTCGGGAAATATTTTCTCGCTTTCGCTAAATGTGGTGGTTTCGATATTTGCCGAAAGGCAGAAAGAAATTGAAACGTATCGCGGAGTTCCACTCCGCGCCACATAGTTTAGAAAGTAACTTTCAAACCGCCACCCACTGACTTATTGGATGGGTAAGCGCCTTTGTCGATTCCGCTATCTAAAATCCAGAAGTTACCATTGTTTTCGTTGGTACCGATGTCTGGATCAAAACCGGAGTAGTTGGTGAAAGTCAATAAATTATTCGCTGTGAAATAAAGTCTTAACTCCTGCATTTTTATTCTGTTCAAAATACTTTTAGGTACGCTGTAACCAACCTGTAGATTTCTCAATCGAACGAACGAACCGTCCTCTACATAAAAATCAGAAGGACGTTGGTTGTTGTTGGTGTCATTTGCCGCAAGGCGAGGATATTCAGTGGATGGATTTGCGGGCGTCCAGCGATCCAGCCAGAAGGTTTGGTAGTTGGTGTAGGTGATGTCTGAGCGCTCATAGGTGCGGTAGATGTCATGCCCTAACTGCGCCGCCCAAATACAGCTCACATCAAAGTTTTTATATTTTACATTGAGGGTCAATCCAAGGATGTGATCTGCCCACGGATCTCCCAAATGAGTGATGTCATCAGAGTTAATCTGACCATCGCCGTTTGAATCCACAAATCGAATGTCACCCGGCTGTGCGTCAGGTTGCAAAACGTCGCCATTGCTCCCGATATGTCTGAAGATGTCTTCCTCTGATTGGAAAATACCATCAGTTTTGTAGCCAACAAAATGAGCGACAGGGAAGCCCTCGGTCATTCGTGTGATGTTTGTGTTTCTTACTGGCCAGTTCCATCCCAACAAGAAGTCTGCGTCACCTGCGATAGAAATCACTTCGTTGGTGAAAGTCGTGTAGGTCAGGTTGGTATTCAAGGTGAAATCTTTTGCTCGCATGCGGTTTCCGATGCCTAACTCAAAACCTTGATTTCGGATTTCTCCTAAATTCGAGATTGGATTGTTGGTGGCTCCAATATAGCCGGGGATGAATTCATCCATCAACAAATCTTTGGTGGTCTTGCGATAGATGTCTGCTTCTAAAGTCCATTTTCCTTCTAAGAATTCTGCTTCGACTCCGATGTCAATTTGGTCACTTTCCTCCCACTTGATGTTTGGGTTTGGAGGCGTTGCCAATGCGGCACCTCTTTGCAAGACGGGGTCTTGTCCGAATGCGTAAGTGAAGACATTTTCAAATCGAGAAGCGAAACTCAAAGGGCGAATTCTATCATTTCCATTGACCCCCCAACTGGCTCTCACTTTCAAGAAACTCACCGGAGCAAATTTGAAAAACGGCTCTTTGGATAACACCCAACCTGCTGATGCAGATGGGAAAACGCCCCAACGATTGTTGGCGCCGAAGTTGGAAGAGCCATCTCTTCTCAAGGTTGCAGTGAACAAATATTTGTTGTCGTAATCATATTGGACTCTTCCAAAGTAACTGATGAGACGGTAGTCCACACCAGCAGTTCCGTAGGATAAATCAGTGGAGTCTTGACCTGCGTTGATGAATTGCCAGTTTGGGTTAAATTGGACCTCATTAGGAATGGATTGGGTTGATCCGCCTGATTCTAAATATTCGTTGGCGCGATAGGTGGTACCGACCACCGCGTCGAGATTGTGTTTGTTAGCAAGCGTAGTTGTATAATTCACGTAGTTTTCCAATTGCAGATTGGTGAAGGTACCTGAGCCTTGAGTAACTTGATTTTGGAGCCTGACGAACGCGTCGTGGAACCTATAGGCAGGAGTAAAGGATCTGAAGTTGAAAGCGCCAATCTCTCCACCTGCGTCAGAGCGAATGCGCAAACCTTTGAAAGGCTTGATTTCTAAAAAGATATTGCCTTGAACTTGATCGCCATGACCGCTTCCATTTTCTAAAAACAATCGACTGAATGGATTTACATATTCTTTTTTAACCCAATCTGATTGTTCGAAGCCAAATTGCTTTTCATCATTGAAGACGGCAGTAAGTGGGTCATAGGCAAAGGCGTCAACGATGACGGTTCCGAAGGCGTTATTGACGCCGATGTTTCGATTTTCAATTCGATTGAGATATAAGTTTTCACCAATGGTGATGTACTCATTGATGTCTTTGGTAGTATTTATACGGGCTGCGTATCGCTTGAAGTTTGACTTATCTCCTCCAACGACTCCGTTTTGATCCCAGTAGTCGAGAGAGATAAAAGCGTTTTTGACATTTGCCGAAAGGCGATGATTGACCACGTTGGCAGGAGCGAAGATTTCATCCATCCAGCGGGTGTTATTGTCTTGTGGATCTCCAACTTGAGGAAATCCTAATTGATTTAAGGCGTCCGTTTGATTACTGTTTTTGAACTTCTCTCTGGTGATGGCGATGTAGTCATCTGAGTTTAGCATGTCAGGAATTCGCCAAGGGCGAGAATTTACCAAACTGCCCTCGTAAGAGATTTTTCCCTTTCCGTCTTTTCCTTTTTTGGTGGTGACGATGACGACGCCGTTGGCGGCTCTGGCTCCATAGATTGCACAAGAAGCGGCATCTTTCAGTACATCTACGGATTCGATATCTCCGGTATTGATACTGTTTAAGTTGCCTACTTGCAGACCATCTACGATGAAAAGCGGGGAGTTATCTCCATTGGTCGAAATACCGCGAATCAAAATGGCTTTGCCTGCGCCCGGCTGTCCACTGGACTCGTTGACGACCAGACCAGTGACCTGTCCTTCTAGGGTAGAGGCTACGTCGGAGACGACGATTCCTTCCATGTCTTTGGCGGTGATTTTTGAGATGGCACCGGTGGCGACTCGTTTCTTTTGCTGACCATAACCGACGACAAGGACTTCATCTAAAGTCTCTGAACTGCTGCCCATCACGATAGTCAAGCGTTCTGCGGTTTTGATAGGTAGAGTTATGGTTTCGTAACCGGTGTATGAGATTTGGAGTGTGGTAGGAAGCGTTACATTCTCGAGGGAAAAATTTCCGTCCAAATCAGTAACGGTTCCTTTGCTGGTGCCCTCAATGAGCACGGCGGCTCCAATGAGCGTTTCGCCCGTTTCGTCGTCGGTGATGGTTCCGCTGATCGTTGACTGGGCTGATGCGATCATCGAGGACAGAAAAAGGGCCATGAAAATAGGTACGTAGTGTAATTTCATAAACTAAACGATTGAAAAATTTCTAATTTTTGTTTGCTGTAACGTTAAATTTGGTAAGGCTTCGATTGGCTTAATAGCAACTGAGCTAACTGAGTAGTTTTCTCTTTAAAATAGGACTTATTGGCAAATATACACAAAGGTCACAGTTCGACGCACTAAAATTAGTAGAATTAATATCTGCATGCCTGTTGACAGACTCTTTTTGACTACGATTTAAGAAGTAAATGCAACTCCTAAGACAATGTTTAGTTGAGATATTGTATTGGTGTCTATTCGTTATTTTTTATAAACTCAAAAAACCTGTAAGTTGGAAGGAAGTCGCAACTGCAAAGATTATGTCGTATGATTCCGTGTTCGTCTCCACTTTGGCTACGGTGCTGTCGTTTCAATTCTATTTTTAAATTGCTCTTTTTCATCTACATGCAATGATAGTGTCCGATACTTTTTTTGAATTCCATAAATGCGCGTGATCGTTGCCTCCTCTTTCAAATGAATCAAAGTGTTGTGCGTATCAATATCGCCTAAGATGGACAATTTTTGAATCGAATCGTTGTCTTTATCTGCTTTTCGCGAAAATTCGATGGAGTCGATGTTGGCGATGTCGATCGTTGTCTCGCAGATGAAGCCATAGCGTAGATGGACTTTGTCGCCTTCTATTTTGATAGGTCGTTTGGGCAATGAGCGAATCAACGCGAACACCTGCAAACCTGTGTAAATACTCAAAAAAGTAAGTATCCACGCTAAGGTATTGCTCCAATTATGAATTGCCATGTGCATGGCGAAAGTTTCGATCAGGATAATGAAGCTAAAGGCGCCCAACATCTCTCGTGAGCCACTGCGTCGATGTATGGTGAACTCATTTTCTTCAAGTGTTTGCTTTTTCCAGCCGAAAAAAGCATAGTAGATGACTGCTGCCTCTGTGACAATCAAGGCGGCAATTTTTTTTGGGAGCACTTCATTTGCGGCGATTTTTAAGGTGTCATAAAAATCAAGAGAGACATTGGATTGCGATTTGAATTTTTTGACAATTGCTCGAAACTTGAGTGTGATGACTGCAAAGATTCCTAATTCGAGGAGGGGAAGTATAAAAGTTTTGGCAATTGAAAGTAGTGATTGATGTTCAGTTGGGATGATATAGGAAGCGGCAATCAGCCCAATAATGAATGCCGAGATGGCAGTATATTTTGGAATTTCGGTTTTCCAAATCAGCGCTAAATAGAGTAGTGGAACCGTAGCGAGTAGGTCAGCAGTGATGGCGAAAGAAAGTTGGGAGGGATTGTTGGAAAAGGAAATTGTTTTGGTCAGGAAGATGGAAAAAAGTAGCATCAAAAGCGGCAGACCAAAAACAATAATCGGATGATGAAATGTGATTTTTTTAGTCATATTGATTCATTTTTTGGTTCATCATTAGAACGTTTTTTAGAGTCTTTTTTGATGCTTGCTATTTATAAAAATATGAAATTAAATTTTGTGGACGTTGGAATATTTCGCGAAAGCGAAATTTATCAACAGATTGAATCGCTTTCGCGAAATAATATTTCACTCATGCTGCTTACTCTGTAATGCTAAGTTTTAAGTTTTTAGAGTAGTATTCCGAAATCGATTTCCCTTTGATGGTTTCTGTTTCGATGGGGTTGACTTTGGTTCGAACGAGATAGACTTCGTTTTCGCCGGAAGGCAAAGATTGGATCGCTTCGGTTCTGATTTTGATGGCTCTGCCGATGGGCATTTGGGGGATGTCCACTTTTGAAGTTTCGTTTTTTTCGTTGGTGAAAATAAGGGTTAGTTTTTCCGTGGCTTCCATAGGCGTTCCGAAATAAGTAAAACTGGCGCCCTCTGATTTCTTAATCGGATTTTCGAAATGAAAAGAGTCAACCAAAATCGGTTGGATGATGACTTCATTGGGATCTCCTCCTTTGTCATAAAAACGCAAAAAATATTCCTTTGCAGCTTCATGGTGATCCAAATCCAATTGATATCGAATTTGATTGGTGAAGAGTTTACGCTCTTTCATGATGTGGTTGGAAAACGTGACGTTGTCAAAACTCAAGGCTTGCAGTGCGGTGTCTTTTCTATTGAAAAAAGAAGACTCGACATGGAGTTCTTTTGCTGTTGCTAAATAGCGGAGATAGACCTCTACCTTTGTTATCGACTTGGTGTCTGATTGGCAACTGAAAAGAAATATTAAAACGAATAGTGCGAGAAGTACATTTTTTAAAACGTTGGTCATGATTTTTAGATTTTTTGATAGACGGCCGACATCTGGAGACGACAGTTTCAATTTTTTGTTTATTTAGAAACCTGACTATAAAGAGGTTTTCTTGTTTTTTAGAGCAATCGATTTTCGATGAATCATGCTTGAAATTTTCCGAAAGGAAAAAAAATAAAAAAAATACTAAAAAACAGAAACCTGACTTATCGGTCAAGTATGGCTATAAAAGCATAGTGGTTCAAACTAAATTTGGGTACAAATAAAGGGTACTTAAGAATCATTTTCAAAAGACACTTTGTTCGAAACACTGTCACCTTATAGACAAGGCAAATTTTAAGTTTTGTCACGAGGGGTTATTTCATTAATATTGCGCGCTTAACAGTTCGTTAAGTTTTCCCTTTGTTTTTTTTTCTCCCCTTTCGGGAAATATGGGATTTAGAAAAATCAATTTTCAAACGATTAATTACATAAAAAAACTGGATTTATGGTACGTAATCTACTCTTACTAATGATGTTCAGCATGTGTTCCACTTTGGTGGTCGCGCAGACTTCGCTGAACGGAAAGGTTATCGACGGAGACACAAATGAACCGATATTGTTCGGTAGTGTCGCTCTCTACAAAGATGGTAGCTTGCTCACAGGTACAGAAACTGACCTTGATGGCTTTTACAATTTTGCAAACATTGACCCTGGAACCTATGATGTAGAAGCCTCTTATGTAGGTTTTACTTCTAAGAAAATCACGGGTGTCATTGTCTATGGTGGACAGGCTAATAATCTTGACATTCAGTTGGGGAGCGGTGTCGATCTTGATTTAGATGTTATCGTAGTTGGCTATAAAGTACCGTTGATCAAACAGGATGAAACTACCTCTGGAGGTACGTTGACAAGTGATCAGCTCAAGAAATTACCAACTCGTAACATTGGTGCCATCGCTGCCAACGTGGCTGGTGTATCTTCAGGTGATGAAGGTGACGCTCTTTATATGAAGGGATCCCGCTCAGCTTCTACTTTCTACATGGTGGATGGTATTAGAGTTCTGGGAGGTTTGATTCCTGAATCTGACATCGACCAAATCCAAGTAGTGACAGGTGGTATTGAGGCTCAGTACGGTGACGTAACGGGTGGTTTGATTAATATTACTACCAAAGGTCCTTCAAGTAACTACTCTGGTTCTTTTGAAGCGGAGACTTCTGAATACCTTGATCCTTATCGCAACAGTTTGATTGGAGCAAGTATTAGTGGTCCTATTATCAAAAAGAAAAACGAAGATGGCACCAGCGAATCTGTTTTGGGATTCCGTTTGTCAGGACGTTATACTTATCGATATGACGATGATCCTCCAGCGATACCAGTTTACAGAGCATCTGAAGATAAAATCAAAGAGCTTGAAGCGAACCCGGTTGCTAACTTAGGGTCAGCAGGAAAGGTTGTAGCAGGAGAGGAGATTTTAGGACCAGATGATGTCCAAGTGTTGGATGCAAAGCCTTTTGAAGATGTGACCATTATCAATGGTACGGCTAAATTGGATGCTCGTTTGAGCAAAGCAATTGATGTGACTTTGACTGGAGCTTACGCACAAGAAACGGATCGTTTTTCTCCTGGTACGGGATTCCGAGCAGGTAGATTTACAAGTGGTCGTTTAGGTGCTGCGGCAGATACTTGGAGACTGTTAAATGGACATAATAATCCATACATCTATGATACGGATTACAGAGCGAACTTCCGTTTCCGTCATCGTTTAGGTCAGCAGGGTGCGACTTCTGATGAAGATAAAACATCAGGTGGAGCAGCAATCCAAAACTTTTCTTACATCCTTCAAGGGGGTTGGGAGAAAAACTTCCAGTTGATTGAAGATCACCGTCACCAAGATCAGTTGTTTAATTATGGCTATATCGGTGCTTGGGATTATGAGTGGACTCCTACTCTTACCACTTCCAACACTCCTGACGGGAGCGTAACGACTCACGTAGATTATACGCAGACATTTAATGGCTATACGCCGGGTGATGTAAACCCAGTTTTGGCAAACTATAATAATACTTCTGATTTAGCAGATGACATTGATATCGAAGTTAGAAATGGTCAAGTATCAAATCTATATGATAGAATGTTTGAGCACCACAGAAACGTGGGTTGGGTTTATGATACTTACCGTAAGGCAGAAAATGATACCTATACCTTCAATGTGACAGGTAACTTTGACTTGGTTCCTGGTGGTTCTGCAAAAGCTGGTCGTCACAATATCCAGTTTGGTATCATGTACGAGCAAAGAACACAAAGAAGATATGACGTACGTCCATTTGGAATTTGGCAGACCGCGAGTCAGTTAGCAAATCGTCATATCATTGGTTTGGATACTACGAGTTTATCAAGAGTTGATACAATATTTAGAGGAGTAGAAGCAATTCCTGTAGATATTTACAATACACTAACTGATGAAGCATCATTTGAAGGAAGTAAGTTTTTCCGTAAGGTAAGACAACTGACTGGTCAGTCTTTGAATGAATATGTCAACGTAGATGGTTTGACTCCTGAGCAAATGAGCTTGGATCTTTTCTCTGCGCAAGAGTTGAATGATGATAACTTCTTGGAGTATTGGGGATATGATTATTTAGGAAATAAATTTGATGGGCAATTCGAAGATTTCTTTACTGCTGTAGATGCTGATGGGGTAAGAGCTTTTCCAAATGCTCCTAACCGACCAATTTATACAGCTGCGTACTTGCAAGACAAGTTTAGATATAAAGACATCATCGTTCGTGCGGGACTTCGAGTTGAGCGATTTGACGCAAATACCAAGGTCTTAAAAGACCCATATTCACTATATGAAATTATTGGAGCTGGAGATTTCCATTCTGGAGATAATGAGCAGCCAGGAAATATTGAAGATGACTTCAAAGTGTATGTTAGCTCAGATGATGGAGATGAAGTAAAAGCATATCGTGACGGTGACCAATGGTACCGTGCTAACGGAACTCCTGTTAACAACGGAAACGAAATCTTCGAATCAGGTAGTTTGGTGTTCCCTAAAATCAAAAATGTTGAGGCAAGAGGAAATACAAACTATATCAAGTCTGAAGACTTTGATTTAGATGCTTCTTTCCAAGATTATGAAGTACAGATTAACTGGATGCCACGTTTGGCTTTCTCTTTCCCAATCTCTGATGAAGCGAACTTCTTCGCTCACTACGATGTATTGGTTCAGAGACCAAATGCGAATAACATTGTAACGCCTAAAGATTACTTCTACTTCGTAGAGAACTTCGAAAATGGACGTAGAGGTATTCCGAAAAATAATGCGAATCTCCTTCCGGAGAAAACGATTGACTACGAGGTTGGTTTCCAACAAAAATTGACCAATACTTCTGCATTGAAGGTTGCTGCATACTATAAGGAGATGCGTCAAATGGTTCAGCAACGTACTTACCTATATGTACCAACATTAGGTCAATATGATACTTACGACAATCAGGATTTCGGTACCGTAAAAGGATTCACCTTCCAATACGACTTACGTCGAACAGGAAATGTTTCTGGTTTGATAGGTTATACCTTACAGTTTGCTGATGGAACAGGTTCTGATCCAAACTCACAATCAGGCTTGACTTCTCGTGGTAACTTGAGAACCTTATTCCCTTTAGGATTTGATGAAAGACATAGACTGAATGCTTCTATTGACTTCCGCTACCTATCAGGTAAAAAATACAATGGACCTACTATTGCTGGAATCGACATTTTTGCGAATGCAGGTATCAATCTACAAGCAGTAGGAGTTTCAGGAAGACCATATACAGCTAAAGGAGTTCCATCACAATTTAGTGGTGACGGTACGATTGGTTCTGTCAACGGTGCAAGACTTCCTTGGAATACTACCTTGAACTTTAGAGTAGATAAAGATTTCAGAATTGGAAGTGCTGAAAAAGGAATTACCATCAATGGTTACTTGCGTATTTCCAATTTATTGGATACTCGAAACTTGAGAGCGGTTTACTCTGCAACTGGTTCTGCTGAAGATGATGGTTTCTTGCTTTCTTCAAGAGGGCAGGACGTAATCAGCAACTTGGAAAATTCCAATAGAGTTTTGGATAACTACTTCTCTTCATACCAATGGCGTATGTTGAATTCAGGTTTCTATAGTCAACCAAGAAGAATCTTCCTTGGTTTATCATTTGGATTTTAATTGATAATTTATCGAGGAGTGAATGAATTACCTCACTCACTCCTCGGTTTTCATATTTCATAAATTAAATTTTTTAGAAAAAAATAAACGGTCATCATGAATAAGATTAGACTTTTTCTTTTTGGGCTGATGAGTATCTGGCTAATTCCGGTAGGAATGGCACACATCAATCCCAATCAAAAAAGCGCAGCTAAGAAAACCGTCCAATTTAGAGGAGGTGATTGCGCTGCCGCTACAAAACAAATTGACCAAGACATCAACAACGTGCGCGCACGTCTGCTCAACGGTGGTGATGTCTGGTGGGATACTGACGACGGTCGATACATTGTACCTAAAGTACCACCGGGGCAACCGGAGGTGTCTTCGCTTTTTGCAGGTGCCGTATGGATTGGAGGAATTGATCCAGGAGGTAACTTGAAGTTAGCTGCAAAAACTTACGGCTCTGGTCAAGGACAAACGGATTTTTATCCAGGTCCTTTGAATCAATTTACAGGGGGTACTGACAAAGCAACTTGTGCCAACTGGGATAGATTTTTCAAAGTTTTAGCTTCAGAGATTAAAGAACATATCTCTCTTTATAACCAAGCACTTAAAGGCGAAATCACTTATACAGATGATTTGATTCCGGCAGGTGTGCGTGGGTGGCCTTCTAAAGGAAATCCATATTTCTTAGATGAGTGGGGTTTTGAACTACCTAACACTGGTCAAGGATTGGCAGGTTATTTTGATGAAAATTCTGATGGAATCTATGATCCATTAGATGGTGATTTTCCAATTGTAGAAATCAGAAACTGTACGAACTACGGAGCTGATGCATGGTTGGTTAATGAGTGTAATGATTCTACATTCCTTCCTGGTACTGAACCTCAGTTCCCAGATGAAATGATTTTCTGGATTTACAATGATAATGGTGGTATTCACACTCAGTCTAATGCTGATGCAATCCAGATGGAGATTCAGGTTCAGACGTTTGCTTATGCAACCAACGACTTTATCAATAACATGACTTTCCAACGCTACAAGTTGATTAACAGAGCGGTGGAGGACATTCGTCAGTGCTATTTTGCAATGTGGACAGACCCAGATTTGGGGTGCTACACAGATGATATGATTGGTTGTGATACCTCAAGAAGTTTGATGTATGTTTATAATCAAGATGCTTCAGATGGTCAGACAGGGTGTACTTGTCCTCAAGGGGTAAATACTTATTGTACAGATATTCCAATTTTAGGTGTGGATTATTTCCGTGGACCAAGAGGAAATGTACCTTGTGTTGATCCTGCTACAGGACTTCCTTTGATTGATCCTTTGACAGGCGATACTGTTTTGGTGAAACAAGAGTTAGGGATGTCATCCTTTACTTATTATAATAACAGTGCTCCTGGTTCATGGCCAGCAGCTACTCAGGATCCTAACACGGCTACTGAGTTTTATAACTATATCACAGGTAGATGGTCAGATGGGTCTCCTTTCCAAGCTGGTGGTTGTGGATACAACACAGGTGGAGAAGAGATTGATTTCGCTTTTCCAAACAACCCTGCTTGCAACGACCAGTCATGCTGGAATATGTGTAACGAATGCTTAGGTGAAGGAGATAGAAGAACCCTACAAGCTACAGGTCCTTTCATCTTAAAGCCAGGAGACGTTAATGAGTTGATTATTGGAGTAGTTTGGTTGCCAGACCAAGAGTATCCATGTCCTGACATCACTGAGTTACAAAAAGCAGATGACGTAGCTCAAGCACTTTTCAACAACTGTTTTGACATCACAGATGGTCCTGACGCACCAGACGTAGATTGGTTGGAATTAGATAGAGAGATTGTTGCCATTTTAACTAATGATGATGAAACTTCTAACAACGCAAAACAAGCATACGAAGAGTTGGATCTTAATGCTCCAGAGACACTTCCTGAAGAAGACCGTAAATACCGTTTTGAAGGATATAAAGTATTCCAATTGGTTGATGGTAATGTATCTGTCACAGATCTGGATGACCCATCAAAAGCGGCATTGGTCTATCAGTCAGATGTAGATAATGAGATTGGAAAAATTTATAACTGGACAGCAGAAGATAATCCAAACCCAGGTCAACCTGATATTTGGGTTCCTGAAGAAAGAGTTCAGGTGCCGACTCCTAATCAAGGTGTTAGAAACACTTTTAGAGTTAGCGAAGATCAATTTACAGAGTCAACAGATAGAAGATTAATCAACCATAAGAAGTACTACTTCATGGCATTGGCTTATGCTCACAATGAGTATGAACAATTTGATCCATTTGCTTCAGGTGGTACAGGTTCAGGACAGAACAAACCATACCTTGAAGGTCGTGGTAATATTAAAACTTATACCGTTATCCCTCGCCCAATGACTTATGATGTACTATCAGCAAGTTATGGAGAGAGCGTTCAGATTACAAGAATTGATGGAGTAGGTGCTGGATCGCATTTCCTTGATATGACTGATGAAGAGCGCGCTTCCATCATAGATGGAACCTTTGATGGCAACATCACTTACAAAGAAAACAGAGGACCATTTGATGTCATTATTTTCAATCCATTAGATGTTCAGGATGGTGACTTTGAATTGACCTTGATTGATGATGATGTCAATGATGATAAATTACAAGATCCGGAACAGGTTACTTGGCGCTTAACCAATTTGAGCAACCCAAGTCAAGTTATCGAATCAAACGGTACTATCGAATCTCTCAATGAGCAAATCATTCCTACCTTAGGATTTTCAATAGCATTGAAAGATGGTTTAGAGCCAGGTAATAACAGAAACGACCTCGGAGATCCCAATAACGGAGCCGTTGGTTATGAAGAAGAATATGCAAATGGGCAAGGCGTTCAATGGTTCTCAGGTGTTCCTGATGGATTAGCTCCAGAAGGATTCCCTGCAGCTGCTGGTATCTTTGACTATATTCTCACGGGTGCCAATGAAGCAGATAATGGCTTTGACCCAACTCAATCACTTTCATCACTTGGACCTGGATACTTCGCGCCATATTTCCTTATGGATTATAGAGTAAACAGAACGATACCTTATATCACACCAACATGGTTGCAGCAAGGTAGTTTGGTTCGCCAGCGCTTGACGCAATCAGGTGGACTAGGCAATCTCAATAATGTTGATATTGTCTTCACCTCTGATAAGAGCAAGTGGAGCCGTTGTATCGTTTTGGAATCTACGTCTCCTAGTCTAACTGCATTCGGTTTCCAAACTGAAGGCGAGGTAGGACACTTCGAAATGCGTGCAGCTCCTTCAGTTGGAAAAGAAGATAGTGACGGCGACGGACTTCCTGATGCAGACGGAGATGGCAACGGTATGGGCTGGTTCCCTGGCTATGCTATTGATGTAGAGACTGGTAAACGATTGAATATTTACTTTGGTGAAGCATCTATCTATAGATGTGATGAGCCATTCTTTAGAGACTTCTTGAATGCTTGTGGTTCAGGATTGTTTGACAATAATGCGCCAACTGGAGCAGACATGATGTGGAATCCAACCGATCAGGGAGGTATCCTAAATGCACCTGCTGGAACAGAAGGACTCTGGCAAGCAATCACAGGAGCTATGCACTTCCTGTATGTGACCAATCAAGAGTATGATGAGTGTGCTGAAATCAGAACTTTGTTCGAAAACACATCTTCTCCATTCTCTCGAATTCGTGGATTGGAGACCGTTACTTGGGCTGGATATCCTATGTTGGCACCAGGCACTGAATTGTTGAACTATTCAGATGGATTAATTCCAAATGATTTGATTGTGAAGCTACGTGTTGATAATTCATTTGCAGTAGTAAATGATGATGAAGTTGAGCCGCACCCGACCTATCAATTTAGCATTTCCGGTAAGGAAAAAAGAGCTCTTACTGCTGATGATGAGAAGAGTGAAGCTTTAGAAGCTATCAACGTCGTTCCAAATCCATACTATGGTTTCTCTCCATACGAGACTTCTCAATTCTCTACTTTGGTGAAAATCACCAATCTTCCAGCAAAATGTGAAGTAACTATCTACACATTGGATGGGAAATTTATACGAAAGTATAATAGAGATGAAGTAGGAGCCACCCCAGAGGGTAGCAACCGTGCGATTGAGCAAGGACAAATCATTCCTGATTTAGAGTGGGACTTACGTAACAGTAAAGGAATTCCAGTTGCTTCAGGTGTTTATCTGATTCATGTGGATTCGCCTGAATACGGAGAGCGTGTACTCAAATGGTTCGGTATTGCAAGACAATATGACCCATCAGGGCTATAATCAAAACATATAGGGGAGGTGAGCAATCACCTCTCCCTAATTTTGATTTTTAATTTCCCCCTTTCGGGGAAATTCATCGAACAAAATTCAATTGAAGAAAAACTTAAAAAATATGAAAAATCTATTTTTTACATGCATAATGCTTCTTTGCGTGGGGGTGGCCTTTGCCGGCAACCCTGACCGTCAAGGAGAAGCAGGCGCTTATGAGCTATTAATGAACCCGTGGGCACGTAGTGCAGGCTTACACACCATGAATACTTCATTCATCAGTGGTGTAGAAGCACTTCGCCTCAACCCTGCCGGACTGACTCGTATTTCAAAAACAGAGTTGGCTTTCGGTAACACCCGCTATTTGGTAGGTACGGACATCTTCCTGAATTCTTTCGGCTTCGCTCAAAGAACAAAAGGAGGAGCATTTGGCGTAAGCATCATGAATGTCGATTTTGGTGACATTCCAACCACTACTGGCGAGCAGCCAGGAGGTACAGCAGGTACTTTCTCTCCAAACTGGTTTAATTTAGGACTTTCCTATGCGCACCTTTTTGAAAATAAAGTTTCTGTAGGACTTACTGCGCGTGCAGTGGTTGAATCTACTTCCAATGTTTCAGCAACCGGGTTAGCAATCGACGCAGGCGTACAATATGTAGCTGGCGAAAAAGACGAAATCAAATTCGGAATCTCTCTCCGTAACGTTGGTACGCCAATGACTTTTAAAGGAGAAGGTCTGACCGTCAACCGTCCGGCACCTGATAGTGAAGGCAACTACACCATCAGTTACTTCACCAGAAGTCAAGACTTCGAATTGCCATCTGCATTGAATATCGGCGCTTCTTATGATTTCCTTTTCGGAGGAGGCACCAAAGAAGTCGTATTGGATAGCGGAGTAGCAGAAGATGCAGCTGAGAAAAAGACAAGAATGCGCAAAGGCAGTCGCTTGACCGCAACAGCTAATTTCACAGCGAACTCATTCTCTCGTGACCAAATCGGAGCTGGATTAGAATTCTCATTAAATGAAATGTTCATGATTCGTGGTGGTTACAAATACGAAGTTGGAACTACGGCAGGTAGCGCAATTGATGACGCACCTATCTACACAGGTCCTTCTGGTGGTCTTACTGTTCAAGTACCAATGGGCAAAAAAAGCTCAACGATGTTGGCAATTGACTACGGCTACAGAGCAACGAAATTGTTTGATGGAACACACAACATTGGTGTTCGATTGAATCTATAAATTTAGTCTTCCCCCTTTCGGGAAATGCCCTTTCGACGTCAAACTCGGAAGGGCTTTTTTTGTGCCTTTCGGCAAATCGCTTTTTTCTCAAAGGTCTTCTAAAAATTCTGATAGGTTAGTATCTAAGGCTTTTACCAATTTGCTCAAATTTAGAATTGAGATATTCACCTTTCCAGCTTCTATTTTTCGGATATAAGACGGGTCTGTTTCACAACTATATGACAGTTGCGTTTGGGTGATTTCCAGTTGCTTTCTTCTGTTTTTCACCCGCTGCCCTATTTTATATAATATCCGTTGGTCAGCCACATGGCAATAGTAGTATTGATTGTGATAACGGAATAGAAGGGCTTCAAAGTCCCAAGGTAGGAAATGAAAAGAAGCAGGGATTACAAGAACTTATTGTCTTTCCGAATCCAGCTAATGAGGAAATTACTATTTTATTGAATGAGATTTCGGATATTGGGTATTTCGAAATATCCAATATTTTCGGAACATTAATCAAACATGATAGATTAGGTTCATCAGAAGTTATAACAGGAGATATTTCGGATATTCCTAACGGAATTTATTTTTTCACCTATTCGCCAGATAAAGGTGAAACAGTAACCGAAAAGTTTTTAATTCAACGATAAAATTCTTTGTGAGGTGGGAATTTTCCCACCTCACAATTTTTAAAATAATCCTATGAAAATACATGTCGTCATTTTTTATCTGTTCGTTATGTTTAATCCCTTATTTACCCTCTGCCAAAAGCATGATAATAATTGGGTGCTTTCAAGAATAAATGAAAATGTAGCACCTTGGGGTTCTTGCATCTTCACATTTGACACTACAGGGCTAAGGTTCAATCCAATAAATTCCCCTATAAGTATTGGACTTACAGGGACATCTATGAGTGATAGTATTGGAAAATTATTATTCTACACCAATGGTTTGGATGTAATAAACAGAAACCATGAGTTTATGGAAAATGGGAGAGGTCTAAATCCAGGAGTTTTTGATGATGATGATTTTGGATACGTAGTCGTTGACGGAATTTTTTGTCTACCTGAGCCAAGCAATGAAGACGGATTTTACTTATTCCATTTAAATTTAGAAACTGCAGACTCATTAGGGTCAGTTCCTCACGAAGTGCTATATACTTATAT
>CALCJP010000272.1 GCA_937967625.1 uncultured Saprospiraceae bacterium | reverse complement strand
ATCTTCATGGATGAGCGTTCAGCTGAGATGACTAAATATGCAGCGAACTCTTACCTCGCAACCCGTATCTCTTTCATGAACGAAATCGCTAACCTTTGCGAAAAGGTAGGCGCCAACGTTGATAAAGTAAGAATCGGAATGGGTAGCGATGGCAGAATCGGTAAGCGTTTCCTCTTCCCAGGTGTGGGTTATGGAGGGTCTTGTTTTCCAAAAGATGTGCAGGCATTAGCCAAAACTGCTGAAGAAAATGAGTACGATTTCAAAATATTGAAATCCGTAATGAATGTCAACGGCATTCAAAAACATGTCCTTTCGGAAAAAATTGATGCATACTATAACGGTGACCTAAAAGGTAAAACCATCGGAGTTTGGGGCTTGGCATTTAAGCCAAACACTGACGACATCCGCGAAGCACCGGCACTCTATATCATCGAAGACTTGCTCAAAGCAGGTGCAAAAGTCAAAGCTTACGATCCAGAAGCAATGGATAATGTAAAAGAGATTTTTGGCGATAGAGTAACTTTTGTGTCTGAGCAGTATGAAGCAATCATCGGTGCTGACGCTTTGGCGATTATCACTGAGTGGAATGCCTTCCGTACGCCAAGTTTCTCAGTATTGAAAGAATTGATGAAAGACCAAATCATCTTTGATGGACGTAACCTTTACGATGTCAAAGAGATGAAGGAACTCGGATTCTACTACAACTCAATCGGTAGAGACATCGTTGAAAAAAAGAAACCTAAGAAGAAAGACCTTGCTATCCTTAATGGCAAAAAGTAATTTTTCTTCCTCCCGAAGTGAATTCGGGACAGGTTCCAGAAAATACAAAAGAGTCAATGGCGCAAGTCATTGGCTCTTTTTTTTGACGTAGTGCGGATTGGCAATCCGCGACCTTTTAATTTTGCAAGTTAATAATCTGTGATTTGGGTTTCGCGGATTACCAATCCGCGCCCCGTTTTCCCGAAAGGGAAAAATCCCTATTTTTGAGTCACGCTGTGCACCCTCAACCGTGCACCGAAAAAAGCCAATAGTCAATTTAAAATACTCAATAATCAATCAAAAATGGTCATCAACCTAAATCAAAAATTCAATCTCTTCCAAGATCAATGGAGTCCAAAAGTAGTCGGCGAGTTAAATGGACAACACGTCAAATTAGCCAAACTCGAAGGCGAATTCGTTTGGCATGACCACAAAGACGAAGATGAGCTATTCATGGTCATCAAAGGAAAACTCAAAATCGAATTTCGAGATCGAATGGAAGAAATCAATGAGGGCGAATTCATAATCGTCCCAAGAGGCGTCGAACACAAACCCATCGCCGAGGAGGAAGTTTGGATCATGCTTTTCGAACCCGCAGCCATTAAACACACGGGCGATGTGGAACATGAACTGACCGTAAAAGAATATGAGAAATTGTAGTAGAGACGATTCATGAATCGTCTCTACCTCAGTTCAAAATCAATTATTGCCAATGATTGAATATACCACAGCCAAAACCGACGCCGACCTAAAAGAAATTCTTACCCTCCAACAAAAGAATCTAACCAAATCCCTTTCGGGAAATGAAGCCACCCGCGAAGGCTTCGTCACCGTGGAGCATGACCTCCGCGTGTTGCGAGTTATGAATGCGCCCTACCCGCACATTTTGGCGAAAGCCGAGGGAAAAGTCGTTGGTTACGCGCTCACCATGCTCAAAGAAACCCAAATCGAAGTCCCCATCCTCAAGCCCTTATTTGATTCCTTCAATGAGGTAACTTTTGAGGGAGTACATTTGGCGAAAGCCAACTATTTAGTCATGGGACAGATTTGCATAGACAAAGCCTTTCGGCAAATGGGCATTTTCAAAAACCTCTATCGAAACTACGCAGCCCAATTCGCCCCTCACTTCGATTATGTCATCACTGAAGTCTCTGCAAGAAACAATCGGTCGCTCAACGCCCATTTGGCAGCAGGTTTCGAAATCATCCACACCCACGAAGAAGAAGGGCAAAAATGGATTATGATTTGGTTGAAGTTGAAATAACCATTGCTTTTGGCGACTTTTGCCCATTATCCGATTCCTTCAAGGAAATCGGATACTTTTAAAATCAGTTCAACAAAAAAGAATCCGATTTTTCTAAAGAATCGGATTAGATGAGAAAATGATAAAAAGCCCACTAAGATACCCAGGAGGAAAGTCGAGAGCCATCAAAACAATAGCTCCGTTGATACCTGAATTTCGAGAATTCAGAGAGCCGTTTGTGGGTGGTGGATCGGTGTTTTTTTATGTGAAGCAGCAATTTCCCGAAAGGGAGTTTTGGATAAATGATTTGTATGAAAAGTTGTTTCATTTTTGGAGTCAAAGTCAGATTGATCTCGATAAAGTAGTTCAGCAGATTAATCAATGGAAAGCCACGCATACCAACGGAAAAGCACTTCATCGTTTTCTTTTGGAAGAGTTCGAAAATTTCACGAAAGTGGAAATAGCAGCTGCCTTTTTCGTCTTAAATCGAATCACTTTTTCGGGCACGAGCGAGAGCGGCGGTTTTTCTAATCAAGCATTTTTGAAGCGATTTACGCCATCGAGCATTGAGCGATTGAAGAAGATTGATTCAGTTTTAGCGAAAGCAAAAATCACTAATCTCGACTTCCAAGAAGTCATCGAAGCGCCCGGTGAGGAAGTGTTCATTTTTTTAGATCCGCCTTATTATAGCGCCTCTAAATCCGCCCTTTACGGCAAAAACGGCAACATGCACAAAGGCTTCGATCATGAGCGTTTGGCGGAGGTGATGAAAAATTGTCCACATAAGTGGCTAATCACCTACGATAACAGTCCATATATCAGAGATTTGTTTTCCTTTGCCAATATCTTCACCTGGGAATTGACTTACGGAATGCGCAATGTGAAAGAGGGGTCAGCCCAAAAAGAGAGGGAAATTTTTATCTCTAATTATGCTGATTCAAACGAAACTCAATCAAAGGCTTTTCCTTTAATTGCTAAGAAATAGAAGATTTCGCAATCTTCATGAATCGTGCCCTGAGCTTGTCGAAGGGTGCAACAATAAAATCTGTTTTTTACGACTGCCCCCTTCGACAGGCTCAGGGAGCGAAAAATTCAAATACAACAATTATGAAACGATTTTCAATTTTACTTTTTGCGTTCACTTTAGTCTTAGGTTCTTGCAAATACAAAGAAACCAAGAGCGCCCTCAAGCACAGTGACGTCTTGAATGCTTCCATCAATGATTTTGAAAAAAATCGAAAAAAGCTTTCCACAAAATTGGTAGCAAGTTTGGAGCAAGCAGAGAAAGACTTGACTGCTGAAGACCCGGATTTGCCGAAAGCATCTAAGGACTTTGAAAAGGATTGGACTTCGATCCAAAACCGATATGAGAAGATGAAAAACGACTTCGCAAAGGTCGGAGAAAGCTCTCGCGCCTACTTCACCAAGTTGGATGAATTGTCTAATAACATCAACAACGAAAGCCTCCGAAAAGAGGAATTAGCCAAAAATCAACAACTGCAAGCAAAGTGGGAAAAGACCTACCAAGAAGCCGATGTCAGCATCTCTCGTGTGACTGAGGTTTTGGAAGCAGGCAATGATTTTCACATGGTTTTGGTGGCAAGTGCCGTCCGTCAAAAACTGGAACAAAACGTCGAAGAGTTAAGCGTGATTGCGGCTCAGGCAAAGACCTTACTGTCTGATTTAGAGGCGTTTACGCAGGCGGGGAGAGAGTTGGTTGAGGGGTGATTTTATGGAACCATATAAGGCATATAAGAGCATATAAGGAGTGTTTTGTAAAACTTATATGTCCTTATATGCCTTATATGGTTCAATAAAAAAATTACTTCCTTGGATTCCAAACCACTTCCTCAACACCCAAATCAGCCCCCAATTTCCTACCTAACACAAAAAGATAATCAGACAATCGGTTGAGGTAAATGACGACGATGTCGGGCACTGGTTCGTTGGCTTTTAGGGAAGCGACGAGTCGCTCAGCACGTCGGCAAACGCAACGCGCCACATGGCATTGCGACACTACTGGATGACCTCCGGGGATGATGAAGTTTTTCAAAGCAGGAAGTGATTCATCCATTTTGTCCATTGCTTTTTCGAGGGCTTCGATGTCGCTTTCGCGCAAATCGGGGACAATCATATCTTTATCAGGATCACTCGCCAAGTTGCTCCCCACAGTGAATAATCGATCTTGAATATTTTTTATAAACTCCTTCTCTGCTGTAGAATCAATCTGATCGCAGAGCAATCCCAAATGCGAATTCAACTCATCAACGGTTCCGTAGGAATCAATTCGCAAATGAAATTTAGGCAAACGCCGACCGCCAAAAAGCGCAGTCGTTCCTTTATCCCCAGTTTTTGTATAGACCTTAAATGCCATTTTGGAATTGATTATTTTTTATTGATTATTGATTATTTCCCGAAAGGAAGAATTCTAACTTATTGATTTTCAATACTTTAGCGCATTTTTTTCGTCTCCCGTCTCCCGTCTCCCGTCTCCCGTCTCCCGTCTCCCGTCTCCCGTCTCCCGTCTCCCGTCCAGCGGAGCGACCGTCTCTCGTCAACCGTTTAAGGAAAGCGC
>CALCJP010000271.1 GCA_937967625.1 uncultured Saprospiraceae bacterium | reverse complement strand
TTTTTCCATTATACTTCCCCGATTAAAATCGGGACACGCGTTAAAAATCCTCGCCAATGCTAAGGCATTGTCTGCGGTTTTTGCCTCGTCTAATGAAAAAACAACTCACTTCAATTTCGAAACTTTTTTATTTCAACTTTACTAAACTCAAAAAGTTTGACAAAATATTATAAACTATTATGACGGATTTAAGAGTGAAGATCAAATGATTTAAGATTGTTGAAGAGACTCGTAAATCAAAAATCATTTAATTTTCAAACATTCTATTTTTCCTATCATAAACAAAAATATCCAACTTTTGCACTATTAAAATAGTTAACCTCCTAAGGTTTAATTCAGGTCTCCCCAATTTGGGGGTCAGGGGGTAACCAAACTCAAAACATCTCCAAAGCCTTCTTCACCTCACTAACCGGAAACTTACAAACCTTATTCTGACACACATAAATCCGAGTTTCCCCTTCCAGCAATTTATCTTTTAGCAACTCCAAATTCCCCTCAGCAGTTCCACCCAAAAGGAAAGCATTAGGAATGAACTCCGTAGAAATTTCTTTGCGCAACTTCTCAGAGTCATCGCCCATGATAGCGACTTCATAAGGTGGGTTTACCTGATCCAACATCAATTGCAACCAATTTGCATAGAAAGCTGCCTCTCCACCTTCTCCAAATTTCGATTGCATGTTGTGGAGCATTTGGGTGGACATCTCTTTCCATTCAGGTTTGTATTGGTAAGTCCCTAAAGCAAATAGCGCCCGCGCCATCATCGAATTACTGCCTGGGATGACATTGTCCGGCAATTCCATTTTGCGGGCGATTAAGCCTTCATCCTGATCGGAGGTGTAGAAAAACATCCCAGTTTTTTCATCCTTAAAATGAGTGATGGCGTAGTCCAAAAGTTTGGTGCCGTGGTCGAGCCATTTTTCATCAAAGGTGATTTCATAGAGCGCAACAAACGCATTTGCGGCAGCGGCATAATCATCCAAAAAGGCATTGATGACCGACTTGCCATCTTTATAATTTCGATTCAATCTGCCATCAGATTGCATCATGTTTTTGACTAAAAACTCGCCGTTTTTAATGGCGATTTGACGAAAGTCTTCGTTGCCGAAGGCGCGGTAAGCATCGCAGTAGCCTGTAAGCATCAAGCCGTTCCAAGCGGTTAGGACTTTATCATCGAGACCAGGGCGGACTCGTTTGTCGCGAGTTGCCATGAGTTTCGATTTCGCGGAAGCGATATTTTTTAGAAGTGCTTCTTCGCTTACGCTAAATTTCTTGGCTACTTCGGCGGTCGTCTTTTGTCTTCTCAACACGTTTTTGCCATGCTCCCAATTTCCTTTTTTTGACACATCATAAAAGGCATTGAACTGCTCAGTCATCGGGCTTTCGCCCAATGCCGCAACAATTTCCTCTTTTGTCCAGACATAAAATTTGCCTTCCTCGCCTTCACTGTCGGCGTCGAGGGAAGAGTAAAAACCACCTGAGGCATCGGTCATCTCTCGCTTGATGTATTCGAGGGTTTCTTCGACTGTTTTTTTGTAGAGTGGGTTTTTGGTGGCTTGATAGGCATGGCTGTATAGGCTCACCAATTGCCCATTGTCATAAAGCATTTTTTCGAAGTGAGGCACATGCCATTCGTCATCGACGGAGTAGCGCGCGAAGCCGCCACCGAGGTGGTCATAAATACCGCCATTTGCCATATTGTCGAGCATGACTGAGGTGGCTTTCATCACGTCCGCGTCGGGTTTGTAATGATTCCATTTTAAGCCCAACTCCCACGCGGCAGGCATTGGAAATTTAGGCGCCTTTCGGCGAATGCCGCCTTTTTTTGTATCCGCATTTTCCGCAAAGGAATTCATCCATTCCGCGAGAGCGACCTCAGAGAAGTTTTGGTCTGCTCCATTGAAGGTGATGTTGTCGGTGTTTTTGATGCCGTCTTCGAGTTGGTCGGCATATTTTTCCAAGTTCTCTTTATCCTCTTCTTTTGCTTTTTTGAAATATTCTAAAACTTCAATCCATTTCTTTTTTGGAAAATATGTCCCTGCCCAAACCGGACGACTATCTGGCAATGCAATCGCATTGAGCGGCCATCCGCAGCCACCTCCACTTGCCAATTGGCAAGCCGTCATATAAACATCATCGACGTCGGGGCGCTCTTCTCTATCGACCTTGATACTTACAAAATGCTCATTCATCACTGCTGCCACGAGCGAATCTTCAAATGATTCATGCTCCATCACATGGCACCAATGGCACGCTGCATATCCTATTGAGATGATGATGAGTTTGTCTTCTGCTTTTGCTTTTTCGAGTGCTTCCTTTCCCCAGGGATACCAATTGACGGGGTTGTGTGCATGTTGGAGCAGATATGGACTACTCTCATTGACCAACGCATTGGTGTATTCGTGGTTGGAAGAACTGCCAGCTTGAGGTGATTTGCAGGCGATGACAAAAAGACAAGCGATTGCGATTAACGTGAGACTTTTTTTCATGGTCGATAATTTCTCGAAAGAGGAAAAAAATGGTTCAAATTGGATATGCGCGTGAATCAAATTCAACCCCTTTCGGGGTTGTGGACAAAACGAAATTATGGATCCCCAAATTTCATTTGGGGCTATTCACGTTTAACCACTTCGTGGTTTGAATTTTTATCGAATGTTTAAAACTGCGAAGTGGTTAAATGTGAATAACTGCGGATGAAATCCGTAGCCAAATAGGTTCCAATTTTTGGAACCCCGTACGGGGTTCAATTTGATAATCCGCTCAAAACCAATTAAGAGCAAAAGTACCAAAAAAACGTGCCTCTGATGGGATAGTTGCAGAATGCAACTGGCATAAAAAAAGGAGATAGCGTTTTCGCTATCTCCTTTTGTATTTTTTCACTCCCGAAGCAAGTTCGGGGATGAACTTAGAAGTTATAAGTCACTCCAAAGCGCAAGTCAATCGGCAGATTGACAGTGTCTTCAGGAGCTAAGACATTGTAGTTTAATTGAATTTCGTAGCCCCACTTTGAGAAGCCGGAGCTATTGTAACCCAAACCGATAAAAGCGGCATCGATTGACTCGCGGTCGGTTTCGATTTTTCCATTCAGGTCGATTGATGGGAGGTCATTACCTATGAGGCGTGTACCTGCGGTATTGAGCGGAAATTCATCACCTTGAACGAAATATTCTACGTGGGCATAAATTCCAAATGGAGATTTCGCTCTTGCGAAAAGCCCAGCACCGTAGTCCACCATGTTGAGGGTAGTGATTTCGCCATTGCCCAAGTCGTAGCGACCGGTGTTGTAGGTGACTTCAAACCGAGGACCGGCAGAAAGCCAAGGCGTTACTTTATAACCGACCATTGGGGTGATCCCAATAATGAATTCTCTTGCGAAGTTGTTGCCTCCAAAGTTGAGGGTTCCTCCTGCACCAAACCAAAGGTCGCGTTGCCATTGGAAGCCGCTATCCATCTTTTGTTCGGTTTTTTTCTTTTTCTTCTTCTTTTTGCGTCGTTGTGCCATTGCGTCATCAGGCATCATCATGAGGGCGACTAATAACAGCAAGGTGATTTTTAATACATTTTTCATACTCTCTATAAATTTATGATGATTGAAGATGTTGTTTCTTTCCCACAAAATTAAGGAAAGATTTGGTTTGTTGTTTTGGGGCGCTTGTTTTGATTAACGCAACTCTTTGATGAATAGACAACTTTTATTGAGTTTGTCACTAAATTTTTAGGATGTTTTAACTGTTTTTTTTCTTTTAGTCGCTTCGGCAACATCAAAAAAAAAATCCCGAACTCCTAACAGTGAGGAATTCGGGATTGTTTTCAAAATGGAAATTTTATTTTGTAAATGGATTTGAAAACCGCTCATCGGTAATCAAACTTTCATCAGTTAAGGTATGCAGGAACGCTACGAGGGCTTGCTTTTCGACGGAAGTCAAATTCAAGCGCTTGATGGTGCCATCCTGGTTTTTGAATTTATCATCTAAATTTGGATGTGCTTGGACGCCGCTGTTGTAGTGTTCGACTACTTCAGCTAAGGTTGTGAAGCGACCGTCATGCATGTAGGGGGCAGTCAAGCCGATGTTTCTCAAACTTGGGATTCTGAAATTACCATTTCCGCGACCTTCATCTTTTGCAACGAGGTCGAGACCGATATTGGTGGTGCCGGCGCGTCCTTCGCCGTTGCCGTTGAAGTCGATGATGTTTCCTTCATTATCAATAGTGAAGGAGTCACCGCCGCCGCCATATTCGCCACCGGGGAAATCAGGTGCGCTAAAGTTGCTGCCGTTGTGGCAAGAAGCACATTGATTTTTTTCGCTATGGAAGATATTGAATCCTAAACGCTCCATGGCGGTGAAGTTGGTGAAGTTGTTTTGTACGCCTTTATCAAATTTTGAATCTACCGATTTCATGGCTCCCAAAAACTGAGAGACGGCGTCTGCAATTCTGATTTTTGTGACTTGTTTGTCACCATAAGCTTTCGCAAAAAGGTCTGGGTAGTAATCTGTTGCGGCTAATTTTTTGGTTAGTACATTGAGATCTTCCATGCCCATCTCGATGTGGTTTTGGATTGGCTCCAAAATCAATTGAGGCAATGACTGCACTCTCGAATCCCAAAACAAGTTGTTGTTCATGGATGGATTGACCAATGCCATCGAGTTTCGTGGCGTGATTTTTCCAGCGAAGCCAACGCTTCCGGTGATGCCGTCAGCAAATGCCTTTGATTGATCATGGCAAGTGGCACAACTCACGGAGTTGTTGATAGAAAGCTGGGTGTCATAAAACAAAACGCGACCCAAGGTTGCACCATGATCGGTCACTGGAGGGTTGAGTTGCGACCCTGAGTTGATAATGTTTGGGAAAAATCCATTGTCGAAAAGACTATCAACTCCAATCCCAAATGAGAAATGGGCTGGAAACTGAATGGATTCGTAATCAGCTACTTCTAAAGGTAAATTAGGAGTGCCTGTGAATTGCTGCTCTACAGAAAGATCTTGGCAAGCTGAAAAGAATATCAGCCCAGAAATGATCATCGAACAAAGAATAAATACATTTTTTTTCATAACATCTTTTTTGTGATGGTTTTGAGAAGACCCTCTTCATTTGGCGAAAGCCAAATTAGGGCTTTAAATTATAAAAAAATTGCTTCTTAGACAAGTTTTGAGGGTTGAATGGCTTTATGGTTGAATGGTTGTTTTGTCAAACCATGAAGCGATTTAACTATGAAGCCGATAAATCTATCTCTTAAAGCGATTGCGCTTAGGGATTACAAAATTGAGATACAAGGCGACGGGCGGAATGAAAGTAAAAACGGCACCGGTATCGAAGCCTCCGCCTAAAAAGAGGGTGGATTCGATAGAGAGCCGCACTCTTTTGTTGATGGCGTATTCCATTTCCCAAACGGGGCCTAAGCCAAATCCGCCATCCTCATCAAATTCTCGTTGCGAACCGACGGTATTGAAGCCACCTGTCACAATGAAAAAATCAAGTCCGAAACCATAAGACCATCGTTCATAAAAGGACTTTTTTCGCTGCCATCCGAAGCGCATATTCAAATTGAGCGTTCCGTTGTTAGAATCGACTTCAGAGAGGTTCATTCCTAATCCAAAACGGAAGGCATTTCTGCCAGTGAAGGAGCGATAGGTCATGACGTATGGACCAGACAATTGCGGATTGGTGCGATTGAATGGAACCAACTGCGCCAGTAGGGGAGTGGTGTTCAGACCAACTACTCGATATTTTCGAGGGAGGTCATAAAAATCTGTTGAATCCGTTTGAGCGAAAGCGGCTCCAACAAATCCTAACACGACCCCTAATGTGATTATCGTTTTCTTGATCATCAAAATACAAAAATGAAATAAAGTGAATTGGGTATCATCGGTTCAATTACAAAATCGATGGATTGGTCAATTATCGGTTCGAAATTATTGCCGACTTCTTGCGTCTTTTTATGTCTTTGAACGATTCCATAAATAGAGGTTTCGGTCGAAAGGGCTACTTTTTTTGAAATCCAAAATTGAACGCCTAAAAGCGGTCCGCCGCCAAAACCAATGGTCTGTTCCTTGGACGCAATGTCGTCAAAACCAAAGCTGTCAAATTTTAATACCTCTGAGTTGAGTTGAGCCACTCCGTCAAGACCATAATAAAGCGTGAATCTGCGATCAATAGGTCTCCTCCACTCGTAGCCAACTCTTGTGGCAACGAAAGTTTCGAAACCATCTCGGTTACCTGTCGGCAAAAACTCTGATCGGTCATTGTAGCTGAAGTTCAAGCCGATACGAAATGCGCGATTGAGCTTGGCAAATTTTAGACTAAACAGATAGGGGTCAGTCGGAAAGTCGCTGCCTCCGCTATTGAAAAAACCAGCCAACGTGTTGGTAACATTGATTCCTAATTCGGTTTGAGAAGGCGTTTCTTCCAATCCTTCTTCTTGGGCACAAAGGGTCATCGTGCAGCATAGCAATAGGAAGATGAGGCAGTGGTTTTTCATTCGTATTAGTTCAATTTTCCCCAAAGATAAAATAAAATGGTTTTATGATTATTTGCGGTAGCAACTTCAAAACTCAATTTCAACTTCAAAATTTGAGGTTGAGTTTGATTTTTGAAGTTTAAATATGCTCAATATTTATAACTGATAAACTCATCCCAGCCGTCCAATCGCAAGATGATTTCATTTCCGCCGCTTTCGCGGAATGGCGTCAAGTCGTAGTTGCGAGATGTCGTGATTAATGCCTCACAATTATCGATATCATCCAATGACATTCGGATATTTCTTTGTGGTGGGTCTGATTTCATGATGCCCTCGCGGCCTATCAATTTCATGACTACTTCTTCGCAACCGCCGCCATAGCTATAAGTAACTTCTAAGCAGTCGCCCTCGATTTTTACATCTTCGAATTGGAAGGGGTCATTGGGAGCATTGGCGAATTGCTCGTTGTCTTGGACTGCGAGTACGCTACAGGCTTTTTCCAGCTCTGATTTGTCGCAAGCACACAACGTCGCTATTGTTAAAAGAAGAAATGG
>CALCJP010000270.1 GCA_937967625.1 uncultured Saprospiraceae bacterium | reverse complement strand
TATCACTTATCTATGGACTACCAATGGAACGGGTACGATTATGTCTCCAGATTCATTTTCTACCAATATCACAGGCCCTGGCATGTATGTTTTGGAAGTTACTAATACTGATAATGGCTGTTCTATAAAAGACACCATGAACATCTTCCAAGACACCACTACTTTTAAACCTAAAGTAGAAATCCAGACCGGACCTTATGAGTTAACTTGTAAAGACACCGTAGTAACGCTCAATGCCATCGGTTCTGATAATGGCAATGACTATATCGTTGATTGGGGACCTGACACAGACATTGTTTCTGGAGGAAATACCTTAACCCCTCAAGTCAATGCCGTAGGGATTTATACCTTATCCATCATACATGACTCCACTCAGTGTAATACTTCTGCGACTGTGGAAGTCATAGAAAATCTTGAAGAACCATTTGTCACGGTTGCCCAAGATACTTTCCAACTGCCATGCGATCCGGCAGAGGTAAGGATTTCAGCAGGCGGTTCAGATACAGGCCCCGAATTCAGCTATCAATGGACACATTCAAATCAATCGAATATTGAATTTCCGAATTCACTTGCCACCAGAGTTTATGAATTAGGAACCTATACGTTCACGATTACCAATTCAGAAAATGGATGTTCCGCTGATACCTCTGTGATTGTCTTGCCTGCTCCAAGTGCACTCATTGCAGACGCTGGAGGCAGTACCGTATTTGATTGTGATAACAGTGAATTTATTTGGGATGGTGGAACCACCTCAACTGACCCCGGACTTATCTATGAATGGGTGAATGTGGCAGACGGCTCAGTAGTTACTGACACTCTTGCATATACCTTTACAGAAGCAGGCACCTACGTCCTCAATGTCTCCAACGACATTGGGTGTCAATCTGTCGATACGCTTTTCATTACCCAAGATATTGCAGAACCAATGGTCTCCGCAGGAGATGATCAATCTTTCGTTTGTTTCTTTGATGGAGCCATGTTAAATGGTTCTTTTGATGCAAACAATGCTGATGTGGATTTCACTTGGACAAGCCCTGATGGCAACCCAATCTCAGACCCAAACAGCTTGACACCAATGATCAATGACGCAGGTCTTTACATTCTTTCTGTTCAAAATAACGACAATGGTTGCTCCAGCAGCGACTCCGTTCGCATAGAAATCAATAGTGTCAACCTTGAGCCTGCTGCCGCAGATTTCGATGCAGGTATGTGCGATAATTTTGCAATGTTGAACGCCAATTTGCCGCAAGGCTCAAATGGTACTTGGTCTTCCCCTTCCGGGGCAATGGTCGATGACCCTACCAACCCGATGGCAATGGCAAACGATTTGACAATCGGCACCACGGTTTTCGTTTGGACACTTTCTACCGATGATTGTCCAGACTACTCGCAAGACTCTGTTTTTGTGGAAATCAGTGGCGTCGGAGGCGACCTAACGCTTCGCAATGACCTCATTACCATCAATGAAAATCAAGACTCCGTAGAGATTGACTATGTCTCAAATGATGACATTGATGTCAACTCCAACTGGTCGATAACTTTGTTGGACACTTTGCCTACTGGCGTTTTGTTAAACACATCAGATGGAGCTTTCACTTTCGTGAAATCAACTGACAACGACTTCAACGGTACCTTCGATCTCAACTATGAAGTCTGCAATCTTGATTGCCCAGATCAGTGTGATACCGCGTTGATTAAAATCACCGTTTTCACCAAAGAAGATACAATCAGTACCGTCATTCCAAACGCGATTACGCCTAATGGAGACGGTATGAATGATGCGCTTGAATTTGATGTTTTAGATAAAAATCCAGACAAATATCCCAACAACGAGTTGGTAATCTTCAACCGTTGGGGCGACGTGGTTTACAAAGTGCGCCCTTACCAAAACGAGTGGCAAGGCACCAACCTGAATGGAAAAGCATTGCCGCATGGCACCTACTATTACATTTTGCGACTGAGTGTCTCAGAAGGGAATATACTCCGGGGCGATGTGACCATATTGCGATAAACGAATAAACTACATGAGTAAATAATCAAACCTAAGTGGATTTTGCCGAAAGGCAGATTTGCTTAGGTTTTTTTTATCCCTTTCGGGAAATACTCATAGCTCGAATGAGATTTAGCGGTGCTTGGGTATTACATTTCCCGAAAGGGAAAAAATTAAATAAATCTAAAACTACTTATCTCCCATCTGCGTTACCTTTTTTTATCCACTGCAACGACTATCTTTGCAGTTCAAATAATAGACTGAAAAAAATGGCAATAAGAATAACCGACGAATGTATCAACTGCGGCGCTTGCGAGCCTGAATGCCCGAACACAGCCATCTACGAAGGCGGCGTCGAATGGGCGATTGCAGACGGTACGAGCGTCTCCGGAAATTATACCTTAGAAGGCAACAAGGAAGTGGACGCAGGCGACCGACAAGGACCCGTTGAAGATGATTACTACTTCATCGTCCCCGAAAAATGCACTGAATGCGTAGGCTTTCATGACGAACCGCAATGCGCGGCAGTATGCCCCGTAGATTGCTGCGTACCTGACGAAGAGCGAGTCGAGTCAGAAACCATCCTCCTCGACCGAAAGGCAAAACTCCACCTATAAACGTTTAACGTTTAAGGTTCAAGGTTCAAGGTTCAAGGTTCAAAACCAAAGCGTCTTGAACTTTGAACCTTGAACGTTCAACCTTGAACCTTGAACGTTCAACTTTGAACCTCCAACGTTGCAAATGCTAAAGACCCACCAACTCACTTTTTCCTACGACCGGCAAAATCAATTTGAGTTTCCTGACATCAACTGTCAGCGAGGGGAGACGTGGTTGTTGTTGGGGCAGTCAGGGAGTGGAAAGACGACAATGCTGCATTTGTTGGCGGGCATGTTGCGCCCCAAGGAGGGAACGATTGAAATTAATGAAACCAATCTTTCTAAGTTGTCCGCTTCTCAATTAGACCGCTTTCGCGGAAATCATCTGGGAATTATTTTTCAAAAACCACACTTTTTGCAAGCGCTAACAGTGGGAGAGAATTTAGGATTAGCTCAAAAGTTGGCAGGGCAACCCGTTGATAATCAACAAATTAAATCACTTTTAGAGCGACTCAATATCGGCGCCAAAATCAATCAAAAACCAAATCGACTCAGTCAAGGAGAACAACAACGCGCCTCCATCGCTCGTGCGATTATCAATCAACCTGACTTGATTTTGGCGGACGAACCTACTTCTGCTTTGGATGATACGAACACTTCCGAAGTCCTTTCTCTTCTCGAAGAGCAAGCCAAGGAACTCAATGCAGCTTTGCTGATCGTCACTCATGATGGTCGATTGAAGCAATTTGTGGATAAGCAGATCGAGTTGAGCTGATCATTTTGCCGAAAGGCTTTGTAAATAATATTTCATATACTTATTACTTCTGCTTTCGCGAAATATCCTTCTGAACTTATCTTCGGGAGGCAAAAAATTCGTTTTTTTGCAAAAAAGAACGAAAATGCAAATTCTCACCCATCGTCAGATCGAACAAAAAATCACGCGCCTCGCACATGAGGTTTTGGAAAATAACTATAAAGAGAAGGAACTCATCCTTGCCGGAATCAACAATAATGGGGTGGGGTTTGCAAAATTATTGCAAGCGGAATTGCAACGAATTTCAAATATCGAAATCACGCTGACCAAAATCAGCCTGAATCCTGCCAATCCACTCAAAAAGGAGATAGAACTGGAACTGACGCCTGATGCAGTAAAAAACAAGGTCATCATCGTCGTTGATGATGTGGCCAATACTGGACGCACCTTATTTTATGCCACTAAACCGCTTTTCGAAACCCTCCCAAAGAAAATTGAAATGGCAGTTTTAGTGGAACGCCACCACAAGTCTTTTCCGATGAAAGTGGACTATGTGGGACTTTCTTTGGCAACCACCTTAAAGGAAGATATTGAGGTGCAGATTCCTCCCAAAAACAAGTGGAGTGTTAACTTGAACTAATATCAGTTTAAAAAATAATAAATATTTTTTAAACTGATAGTCAATTGATTGAGTTAATTTATTTGCCGAAAGGCAACGGCATGATGTTTGAAATATGGGAGATATTAATCATGTGTCTGGCAAGCTATTAACACAAACATTTTGCTTAACAGGCCGTTAACAAAGATTGGTTTGCCATTAAGCCAATAAATAAATGCTGGCTGCTATTTTTGCAGTCCTTGAAATAATCTATTTTCTAACTATTTAATTTTGATCCAAAAACGTATAGTATGAAGAAATTAAGTATTCTATTATCAATGATCTTGGCGGTTGCACTTATCGTCGCTTGTGGAGATGAAGGTTCTGCTGCTGCATCTGATGCTGAGGCAGCTATTACAACTGCTCCGGCAGGTACCGTAACGCCAAACGATGGTGCTGAACCTACTCCTCCTGCTCAAGAAGCAGCTCCTGCAGGTCCAACTACTACTTTGACTTTTGATGAAACTGAATTTAACTTTGGTAAAGTTGATGAAGGCGAGATGGTTGCGCACACTTTCAAATTTAAGAACACTGGTTCTGAACCATTAATCATCAGCAATGCTAAAGGTAGCTGCGGATGTACTGTTCCTAAATGGCCAAGAGAGCCAATTCCTCCGGGGGAAGGTTCTGAGATTACTGTTGAGTTCAATAGTAAAGGAAAGAAAGGAAACAGAAATCAAAAAGTTACAATTACTGCTAATACTAATCCACCACAATCATTTGTGGCATTGGTTGGTGAGGTAATTCCTGATCCTAACGCTGCGGCTCCTGCTGCGGGTGGTCAGCCTCAGATTCAAATGAATCAGTAATTTTTTCGATTTTTCGAAAATTATAAAAAAAGGTGATGTCGGTTTTGGCATCACCTTTTTTTGTGGGGTTTTCCCCCTGACCCCCAAATTGGGGGGACCTAAAGTTGGAACTTTGTGATTTTAGAAGTTCAACGATTGCAAAATTTTAAATTGCCTTGCTGAAAGATTGCAAGGGCAATTTTTCAGGCAGAGTGGTTATTCAATTTTTGAAAGATTTTTAATATTGAATCCTCCAATCGTCCACACATGGTTCCCCCAATTTGGGAGTCATGGGGTCACTCCTCCAACAAATTCCCTTCCCTAACCAACCAATTTCCCACTTTCCTGTTTTTCTTTGCGATATGAAAAACTACCTGTCTCTTATCAAGTTTAGTCATACGATTTTTGCGCTGCCGTTTGCCATGGTGGGTTTCTTTTTAGGCACTCAGGCGATGGCTGATGGCGTCAACTTGCGTTTGTTGACGTTGGTGCTTAGTTGCATGGTTTTGGCGCGTAGCGCGGCGATGGCGTTCAATCGGTATTTGGATCGTGATATTGATAAATTGAATCCACGAACTGCCACACGGGAGATTCCTGCCGGGGTGATTAATCCTCAATCGGCGCTGTTTTTTGTGGTGGCTTGTTCGGTGCTTTTCATTTTTACGACCTGGTTGATTAACCCAATTTGCTTTTATCTTTCGCCTATTGCGCTGGCAATTACGCTTGGATATAGTTACACGAAACGCTTTTCGGGGATCTGTCATTTTGTGTTGGGATTGGGGTTGGCGTTGGCACCGATTGGGGCGTATTTAGCCGTTACCGGCAAATTTGAAATCATCCCATTGCTCTATTCAGGAGTGGTGCTTTTTTGGGTGGCGGGGTTTGATATTATTTATGCACTTCAAGACGAAGCTTTCGATAGAGCAAACGGGTTGTTTTCGATACCCGTCTATTTAGGGAAGAAAAAAGCGTTGCGGCTATCGGAGTTTTGCCATCTGGTTTCGGCGGGGTTGTTGATTGCTGCTGGGGTGTTGATTACTCAGCAATTTCCTCATATCACATGGGTTCATTGGTCGGGAGTCTCGGTATTTATCATATTATTAATTTATCAACATTTGCTCGTCAAGCCCAACGATTTGAGCAAAGTCAATCTCGCTTTCTTTACGACCAATGGCGTGGCGAGTGTCATCTTTGGCGTGCTGATGATTTTGGATTTTTATATCTGATTGAGGGTGACTTCATCTCCGATTTGCACGAAAGTGCTTTGCTCCTCGCCGGTGGGTAGCCACTTGGCGCGCATTCCGAAATTCACATTTTTCTTAAAAAAACGATAGGTTGCGAGGGTATCAAATACCTCCTTGTTTGCGATCGCGGTTTGCTGATCGATATTGATGACATTGCAGCGCCCACATGCTTTGGTGATTTTAAAATTTAAGCCGCTTACGCGGAATGTCTTCCAATCATCTTCCTCATAAGCGACGCTGCTATCTACCACGAAATTTGCGCGAAAGCGCTCCATTAAAATGGGTGTTTCGAGTCTGGTATTAAGCTCCTTGAGCGATGCTTCATTGACGATGAGAATGGGTTGGCTATCTGCGAAGCTGACTTGCTTTTCGTCGTTGCGGTGGGGGAGGGTGTTCTTTCTGACCGCTTTCGCGGAAATGCGCATGAGGCGGCATTTCCTACCCAAGAGGTCGCTGAACCACTCTGCCGTCTCCCTGCCGGTATCGGTAGCTTCAGTTAGGTCATTCCAGACTTTTATAGGTTCGAGTGGTGCGTTTTCATTTCCCGAAACGTGTCCCGACCTTGCTTCGTGTAGGGGGATACTAATAGTACCAAAACCTTCCTTTTTGACCAAGAGTGATTCTTTGGAAATGGCGGTTTTGATCAGTGCCATTTGGGCATCATTTCGCTGGGTGAGAAACTTGCCTTTTTCGTCTATCAACATCCATCTTCGGTCATATTGCAAGCCTTGAATTTGCATTTCAGCAGCCGTCAATTCAATGCCGCTCAATGACTTTATAGGATAAATAAATATTGAATTTAGCTTCATATTTCGAATTTTTTACATATTATTTTTTCAAAGGTCAAAAATGTATTACATTTACTCTCCAATCATAACTCTATGATTGACAAGAGATTACAAAGCCCACCTCCACACACTTACATCCTTGGTTATTGGTGTTTTAGAGATTAAATCAATTACATATATTAAAAATGTAAAATGTAATTGGCATGATTTTCGGAATAGTTGAGTAAAAATCATAATATGAATTCAACTGAAAATCAGCAATCTATTTAGTTCGAATTTTAAAATTGAGAAAACGAGGAAATTTAAATCCCTCCGTTCTTAAAATCTGCAATCTAATGAGAATCCAAAATTTTTTGACTTTGGTATTTTGCTGCTGCAATTTACTCCTACTATCGGCATCTGAAAACTTTGTTTCCAATAATTCCGGAAATAATTTTAGCACCGCAATGATGGTGGGAGATACGACCATTTTCGATACCCTTGCCCTTGATATTGGGCAAATCAAAAACAGGTGTTTGGACACCAGTATGCTTACTGGAGCAATAGATACTATCTATAATGCATGCGCTGATAATGCCTCCACAACTGTAAGTTTTGTTATCAACGAAGATACCAAATGCATCAAATACGAAGGGCGAGGATGTGGGACGGACACTGCTTGTGTCATCATTTGTGATGTGAATGGCGTTTGTGAGACGCAAACCTTAATAGTGACGGCAACCGAGCCGAATTGCATTCCTACCAAGAGCTACATTTTCGATACCTTATTTATAGGCATGTCGAACGATGTTTGCATGGATTTATCGGAATTGCACGGAAGTGCGATCAGCATTTCTAATGAATGTCCTGGTTCAAGCGGCGTCTCTGCCATCTTTACCACTTTTGAGGACAATGGCGCATTTTGCGTTAACTATTCAACCATCCAAGAAGGAATCGATACTGCCTGCATTGTGGTCACAGATGATCGGGGTTTCATGGACACGACTTGTGTGATTGTGGTTACGAAGATCACAAAGACGGACATGATTTGCGATACGATACCATTAGGAACAGATCGCGTCTATCAACTTGTTAACACCGAACTGCCGGGAAATATCGTTGATTTTCAAAACGTTTGCCCTCAGTCCGCTGATACATCTGTCATTTTTGGTATAAATGGCGTAACTTTGGAAGTCGAAGCGATAACGATAGGACTTGGCACAGATAGTGCGTGTATCATAATGTGCAATGAAGACGATGTCTGCGATACCACCCTCCTCAAAATCGTAGTCATAGAAGATACAACTGGCGTTGACCCTCCCATTGCAGTCAACGATTCGCTTCAAATAGTTCAAGACTCCCCTGTAGATATTAATATTATTCGCAATGACACCATTCCAGGAACGAAGGTGCTTGCTGAAATTATAACTCCTCCCGCCAACGGAATGGCAAGTTTAGACACTACTGACTGTTCCGTTATGTACCTCCCTGATGCTGATTTTTGCGGCATTGACAGTTTTGAGTATAGAATTTGCAATGAAGTAGGTTGTGATACTGCATGGGTGATCATAGGTATCATTTGCAACCCTCCTCTCGAATTGTGCATTTTCAACGGTTTTTCCCCCGACGGCAACACTATTAACGACACTTGGGTGATTAAAGGAATCGAAAATTACCCTAACAATAAGGTCAGGGTCATCAATCGATGGGGCAATGAAGTGTTTGAGATGGATGGATACAGAGGCACTTGGGATGGCACTTGGAACGATATGAAACTTCCAGATGGCACCTATTTCTACGTTCTTGACCTCAACGGTGACCAAAGCGATGTGCGGAGCGGTTACTTACAAATACACAGATAGACTCTAATTTTTAATTCAAATATTACTCCCTACACTTTATTCATAAAAACTATTGATAACGACCATTATTCTAAAAAGAATCATTATGAGAAATTCCATTTACGCGCTTTTGACCATCCTTTTCTGCGGGAGTGTGTTCACAATTCAAGCTCAGCAAGATGCAATGTTTACTAAGTATATGTTCAATAGCTTAGTTTACAATCCAGCCTATGCCGGTTCTAATGACCACATGGCAATTGGTGTACTTCATAGAACACAGTGGGTCAGCGTACCTGGCGCACCTTCTACTCAAACCTTAACTGCTCACACACCATTGAGAGGTGATAGAGTAGGAGTAGGAATCAGTTTAGTAAATGATAAAATCGGACCTACCAATACAGTAGGTTTAAACATCGCCTATGCATACCGAATTCCTTTAGGCGGTAATAGAAAGTTGGCAGTAGGGCTGCAAGGTGGTTTGGAAAACTACCAAGCTAACTGGGATCAACTTGACTTAGAAAATGTAACAGATCCTTCATTTGACGCAAGTCCAAATTTGTTCTTGCCTAACTTCGGAGCGGGAATCTATTTCCAAACGCCTCGTTTCTATGCTGGATTTGCAAGTCCTCACTTAGTTGAGTATGACTTACGTGAAAATATCCAAACAAGCATCTACGCTCGTCAAGCACGTCACTACTACTTTTCTGTAGGTGGTGCGGTTAATTTGAATGGAGATGCATTGGTATTCAAGCCTTCTGCATTGATTAAGAATGTTGGTTTGTTTGCATTTGCTGACAAGCAAGCTGAGTTTGAAAATATCGGCGCACCAACTGAGTTTGACATTGATTTGTCTTTCTTATTTCAACAAACTTTTTGGGTAGGAGCTTCTTTCCGTTCAGCTATTGAAGCGTTCGGAACACCAACCAGTTCATTTGATTCAGGTGACATTTGGGTGTCTTGGTTCCTTTCTAATGGATTGAGAGTTGGAGCTGCTTATGATTATCCTTTGACTGAGTTGAATACGGTAACTGCCGGGTCGTTTGAGGTGATGTTGGGTTATGAGTTCAACTATAGAACTAAGAAAATCGTTACGCCACGTTATTTCTAAATCAATCTCAATCAAAATCTCAATCAAAATCAAAATGAAAATCAAAATCAAAATGAAAGTCAAAAAATGAATCTCGTTCAATTTTGATTTTCATTTTGATTGAAATTTTTATTGTTGTTATACGAAAGTATAAAATATAAAAACTGTTAATTAACAGTGACTTACGTCAAATAATCGAATTAAACTATCATTTTTGAGCTTAGCTCGCTAAACCCCTCATAGACAAAAAACAAAACATGAATAATATAGATTTAACAAATATCCTTAAATACAAATCTGCTAAGATGGTCTCTCGGAACATTCTCACATTCCTCTTCGTCATCGCTTCTTTTGCGGGTGCTTTCGCACAATCCGGAAAATTGAAACAAGCTAATAAGATGATGAAAAACCTCAATTATATTGAGGCGATAGAATTATACAACCAAATTTTAGAGAAAAACGATGTCGCGGAAGCAAAGATTAAAATTGCTGAAGCATATCGTAAGATTGGAGATAGTGGCAACGGCGAATTTTGGTATGGTCAAGTCGTGCGTTTGGCGGAAGCCGAACCAATTGCTAAGCTATACTACGGTCAAATGTTGCAACGAAACGGTAAGTGCGAGTTAGCGCGCGAATGGTACAACCAATATATCGAAGCGACGCCGGAAGACTTGCGTGGTCAATACTTGGCTCGTGCCTGTGACTATGAGCAAGAGTTGATGACCAAAGGCGCTGGAATCTATGAGGTGAAGCACTTAGACTTCAACTCTGAGGTAGATGACTTCGGTCCTAACTACTATCAGGATGGAATCCTTTTCGCATCAGATAGAGACAAGGGCACTTTCGTGAAAAGAGAACACGGATGGACTGGTAATCCATTTTTGGAATTATACTACACGGAAGCAAAAGAAACCAAAAAGGGCGAAGACGGCGTTTGCGGCGAGTTCGTTTATGCACGTCCTGAAAAATTCAATAAAAAATTAAATTCAAAATACCACGAAGCCGTCGTGACATTTTCCTCTGGAGCAGATGAGTTATTCTTCACTCGTAACAACCTCCAAGGTGGAAAAACCGGAAAAGACGACGAAGGCTACGTGCGTTTGAAAGTCTATACTGCCAAAAGCTTAGGCGATGGCAAATGGGGCGACTTAGAAAGTTTGCCTTTCAATAGTGATGAGTACTCAGTGGCTCACCCTGCACTTTCTCCTGATGGTCAGACGCTATTTTTTGCTTCTGATATGCCAGGCGGTTTTGGTGACATGGACATCTACTACTCTAAAAAAGAGAGTGGCAGATGGGGACCTCCTACCAATTTAGGACCTTCTATCAACACAGAGGGACGTGAGGTATTTCCATTCATGGACAAAAACAATCGTTTGTACTTCTCTTCTGATGGATTGATTGGTTTGGGTGGATTGGACGTTTTCTACACTTCTGAAAGAACAGAAGGCGAATGGGAAATGCCAGAAAACCCTGGTTACCCACTCAACTCTATTTCTGATGATTTGGCAGTAGTGTTTGATGACAACGGCACTTGTGGTTACTTCTCTTCTAACCGTTCAGGCGGTGTTGGTGGAGATGACATTTACAGCTTCAAGAAAGTGGCAGTACCAGTTGAAATCTATGTTTACGATGAAGAAACTCAAGAGCCAATAGCAGGCGCGACTGTCGTCGAAGACTGTACCGGACGTGAACTACTAACCGGAGAAGACGGAACTGTAGTAATTGAGATGAAAATCAACTCTTGCTGTAATTTCGCTGCTTCTATGGAGACCTACTCTGATAACACCTTGGAAGGATGTGCAGAAGGATTTGGCTCTGACTCAAGAGTAGAAATTCCATTGGCTCCAGCAGTTAAATACAATTTGGAAGGAATCGTATTTGATGAAGGTACTGGTTTGCCATTAGGGGGCGCTACGGTGGCTTTGACAAATGATTGCTCTGGCGAGGATGTACCAGACATCATCACTGACGAAAGTGGTCGTTTCCAATTTGATTTAGATAAAAACTGCTGCTATACTGTAAAAGGTAGCAAGCAAAGATATTTGGCAGATACTAAAGATGGTTTTTGTACCACTGGTGATGAGGCTGAGGATTTTGCAGTGAAGTTATTTTTGACACCTACTGTTTATGGACCTGACACTGATTCAGATATTCGGCCTGAAGAACCTCCAGTTACGACCATTACTCCTGAACCTCAATATGACGAATTTGGGAATGAAATTCCAGCCGATGAAGTTGTTTATGATCCACCATCAACTAATTCAGATGTAGTTTATAAAAGTAGCGATGATGCATTATTCTACAAAGCAGATGATGGAACTTTAGCTGATGGCTATATTGGAGGAAAGTTATATCAAAAAGGTATCTTAATTGAAGATCCTACTGGGGCTCCACCTAAGGCACCAACTGTGGGTGATCCTAAGCCAGGAGATTATATCGCTTTCTTGCTCCACATTTACTATGACTTCGATCAAGCATCTATCAGACCAGACGCAGAACCAGAATTGGATAAGCTATACACTCGTTTGATTGATAACCCAGAGATTATTGTAGAGATTGGTTCTCACACAGATGCTCGTGGTTCTAAATCATACAATAAGCGATTGTCTCAGCGTCGTGCCAATGCCGTTGTGAAATGGTTGGTCGCTAAAGGCATCTCAAGAGAGCGTTTAGTACCAGTTGGATATGGCGAAACCATGACTGTCAATGGCTGTAAAGATTTCATCCCATGTTCGGAAAGAGATCACCAGTTAAATCGTCGTACGGAGTTTAGAGTAGTCGGATGTACGGATTGCGTTGATGAGACGGCAAAGAAAATTTCAGAGCAAAACGAATCGGTTATCGTTGACGAATGTCAAGGATGTCCGTTCTAATAGAATAATTATTCAATTTATAGATTTGAGCAGCCTCAACCATTCATTTGGTTGGGGCTGTTTTTGTGTAGCGCAGTAGTGCGGAAATTTATTTCCGCATCAATTTTAGCCGACTTTCGTCGAATGTCGGTAACTGTCTCAAAAGCGAGTCTTAAGGTTTCACAAATCTCCTATCTTGCGGCTTTCTAAATCAAACGCCAATCATGAAAAAAATCCTCCTTGCATTAACGATATGCACCATCGCCCTTGCTTGCAATCAAGAAAATTCAAATCAAGAGCAAGTCACTGCAACTTCCTCTAAATCAATAGATTATCCACCCGCGCTGATCAAAGTATTTGACCGCCACGGCACTTTGGCTCGTTGGCAATCCATGAAGTCCATGACCTACGAAATTGTCAAAGAAAACGGAAATGAAAAACAGATGATTGACCTTCATTCCCGCGCAGAACGAATCGAAGGAAACAATTTCAAATCAGGATTTGACGGAAGTCAATATTGGGTAGAGGCGGACACCTCTTACAAAGGCAGACCTAAATTCTACACCAACCTCATCTTCTATTTTTACGCCATGCCCTTCGTTCTTGCTGATGAGGGCATCATCTATTCAGAAACTCCGCCACTTACCTATGAAGGCGTCGAGTACCCCGGTATTCGAATCTCTTACAATGATGGAGTCGGCATTGCCTCCAAAGACGAATACTTCATTCACTATAACCCAGAGACCTTTGAAATGGCATGGCTTGGCTACACAGTCACTTATTTCTCTGGCGAAAAAAGTGATAAAATCTCTTGGAGAAGGTATTCAGAATGGAAAGACATCAATGGCTTAAAACTGCCGAACAGCATGTCTCGCTGCAAAACGGAAGATGGCAACATCACGGAGATAGGCAAACCGACCTATTTTGCAAATGCGATGGTCTCTGAGAAAGCATTTCCGAAAGGGACATTGGCAGTGCCGGAAGGAGCGAAAGTAGTAGAGTAGCGCGGAAATTTATTTCCGCAAAAAGGAAAGCGAAAAAGAACATTCGACGAAAGTCGGTTAGGAAAGAAATTGATTCCCGACTTTCGTCGAATGTTAAGTTGTTTAGTCAAACAATTGTGTATAATCATTGTCGCCACTATTCGAACGCGTTTGGCGCTCAGGACGAGGCGAATTCAAATCTAAACTTTCAGTAGGAGTACCATCCAACAACATCAAGGAAGACTTCTTCTCCCACTCTTCCAACATCTCCAAACCTTGCTCCTCAAACATTCCATTCTGCAAATCAATCGACTCCATGAAGTTGGCAGACATTTCCATGAAACGCTCCATTTCGCCTACTTTGTTGGCAACATCGTCAGTAATGTTTTCCATCGCAGCGTCAAACATCGCGCGCTTGTCAGGGTCACCACTGATGACACTCATCGCCGATTTCATCGCTGAGTGAGAGGTGCGAATTGCTTTGCGCTCCTGCTCTTTTACTTTCACCTGATCTTCGGTGTCTTCCACCAAAATTTCAGAGTTCTTGTACATTTTGTCGAGGATGCGATACATTACCGTCAACTTGTTATGGAGCACTTTGTATTTGCTATTACTCTCTTTCAGACGAGCCGCTTTACGAGTCGCAAGCACCACTTGGTTTTGCTTACCCTGCTTTTGAGCCACACTTGCGAGCTGCATGTTTTTATTGATTGTCGCCGTGTTTTCGTCCATGATGGTAGCGAGTTTGCGCATTTGCCCTCTGACGATTCCGATCTCCTTGCTCATCTTGCGAAGGTTATCTTTCATGTCGTCCACATAGCTCTTCAAAATGCCAATCGGGTCGATTTGTACAAACATGCCTGTGATAGATCGCATGACTGATTTGTACATATACGAAATCAAATTTCGCATTTTGGGGTCTAAAATCATATAGACCACAGCTCCCAAAACTGCCAACATACCAGCAAGGTATAGCATATTGGAAGCTAAGCTAATCAGCAAAGGCAGAAAGGTTACCAACAAATAGCCACCTCCCAAAAGCATAGCAGCTAAAAAGATCATCCCAGTGACACCTTCTGGTTTTTGCCAAAATGTTTTGGGCTTAAAATTCGGAGTATCCATATTTTCTCTAATTAATTTTTCAAGAATTTATTTCCCTTTCGGGAAATGTAGTTTCATTCTCTAAAACAAATTTTAGACCTTAATCAAATCATGAATTTGTCTCAGCGTGAATATTGATGAACAAGAAACGAGATTTTCCTCAAAAATGAAAGAATGGGCTTTTATATATTTTGGAGCAGTGATCGTTTTGCTGAGAGAACAGAGAGTCAAAAAGCACATTCGTGGATTATTGAATCTTGGTTGAGTCATGTCGGATTTCTGCTCTCTATTCTCTTAGCGAAGCGGTCTCTGTTCTTTCTTCAATTTTCGCCTTTGTAATTCTCTAAAACTTCTCGTTCCTTTTGGGTAAGACTTTCGATGCCTTTCTCATTTATTTTATCGAGTATCTGATCGATGTTTTGGCTATGCACTACTTTCAGTTTCGACTTCGGTTTCTTTTTGGTGAGTTGCTTGAGTTGATAAGCGCCCTCGCCCCAATAATCTTCAATTAGCAAAACCGCAGGATTGCGAAACACCAAAGCTAAAAAGCCCAAAATCGGCACCAAGGTCAACCAAAGAATCCATTGATTTTGAAAAGCCAAATCAGGCATTAGCGCCATCGTGCAGAGGATGCCTGTCAGAGCGCCGCCGAGGTGGGCAGCATGACCAATGTTTCCCATGCTATGTTTGATTCCAAAAATTGAGAAGAGAATATACGCGATGGCAAAAATCCAATTCGGAAATTCAAAGGGCAAAAAGATAAGCCCAATTTTTCCTTCCGGAAATAAGATAATACTCGCGAAAACAACCCCACTCACTGCACCTGATGCCCCAATGGATCTGTAATCTCCATGATTGCGATGGATAGCAAGCGACAACAAACTCCCTCCTAAAAGAGAAGCAAAGTAAACCAATGCTAATTTGGGAATACCCATGAAAATCTCCAACGAGGTGGAAAAGGAGAGCAGCGCAATCATATTGAACGCATAGTGCCACCAGCCACCATGCAGAAAACCAGAAGTCATCACCCGCGCGCGTTCTTTGAAGACTAAAATGCCATCTACCCAGAAGCAATACTTTTGGAAGTAGTCGTGATCTTTGAGTCCCATGTAGGTAGTGAGACCAGTGAAGATCATGATGAGGGTTGCGAAGGAGCTTTCCATTTTATTTGTATTGGGGTGTTGAAGTGTTCGTGTGTTCATGACATCAACACGGGAACACACGAACACTTCAACACATTAAACACACGAACACTTCTTCTTATTCCGCGAAAGCGAATTCGAAATCCACGTCAGTCGGAGGCAAGCAGCGCGCGTCGTCGCAAGTCATGAAGGTCAGGTAGCCAGTGATTGGTTTAGAAGCGTCAGTAACTTTTACTTTTTGAGTAAACGTAACGGGACCTTCCACAAATTTGATCACATTCAATCCATCAAATAATGGATCTGGTCCTTCTTTCTTTTTGCCTTTTTCTTCCACTTCTCCGATCGCTTCGAAGTTATCAGACTCGAATTCGAAAGAGGTAGGAACTGGTCCGCCGTCGGCAGTGTGTTGAGAGTAGATAGACCACTTTTCGTCCATGTTGGCGATCATGTTGAGTTCGTACATGTCGTCGCCCAAAGACTTGGCTTGGAAAGTCCATTTGACGGGTTCGAGAATGCCTGATTTTTTTGGAGAGGTGTTGACCTCAATTTTAGGCGTTTCTGCTTCGGCAGTTGTTTGAGTAGCAGTTTCGCCGCCGCCGCAGCTGATTAGGAAGAGATTTGCCGAAAGGCAAAAAATAAGAGAAAGGTATTTCATGATTTAATTTTTTTTGTGAAGATATAAAAATGGAGCATAGACGAATCCATGCTCCAGTTATTTTAAAATATTTTAAGATTCCTTTCGGAAAAAATATATTATTCCAATTCGGCAAAAGTACCCAAGCCGCATTCGAGGAAATCATTGTAGCCCTCGGTGCCTTCGACGTAGCCGCGTGGTGCTGCGATTACTTTTTCGTCGGGGGTCATCATGACGTAGAGCGGTTGGGAATTCTGATCAAAGTTGACAATTTGGAAGTCGCCCCACTTTGTACCGACGTTCCGAAGTTTCTTTTTTGTCTTTTTAGAAATCAGCGTTTGCTTCAATTTCTTACGCTCATCAGTATAGAGGGAAATCAAAACGAAATCGTTTTGGAGCTTATTCCAAATGCGATCTTCAACCCAAATGTGTTCCTCCGTTTTTCGACAATTGACGCAGCCGTGTCCAGTGAAATCCACCAAAACAGGTTTGCCAGTTTCTTTGGCGTAAGCCATGCCCTCGCAGTAGTCTTTGAAGCAATCGAGATTGTTGGCGCATTTGGTGAAAGAAGGGAAACGCTTTTTCAGATCTTTATCTACTTCCGCTTTCGCTAAAAATAAGTTGTACTTCGCCGGTGGCGCCAATCCACTCATAAGTCCCAACGAATCATACATTCCAGAGCGCTCATCGATCATGAAGCCAGAAGCTAAATAGATGGTCAAGGCTCCAAACAACGCTGCAAATGTCCCTCTCACAGGAGAGATTTTTTGCACCGGGCTGTCGTGCGGAAATTGGATATACCCCAACAAATAGATGGTTGTCAGTGCAAAAAGAATGACCCAGGCTCCCAAGAAAACTTCATAGGGCAAAATGCCCCAATCCATCGTCATGTCGGCGACGGAGAGAAATTTGAGTGCCAATGCCAATTCTAAAAATCCAAGAACCACCTTCACTGAGTTCATCCAGCCTCCTGATTTTGGCAATGAATTCAGCCAACTCGGAAATGCCGCAAACAGTCCAAATGGCAACGCCAAAGCTGAGGAGAAACCCAGCATGACTATAAATGGTCCTAATTTATTTGTAGCAGACTCCACGAGTGCAGAACCGATAATCGGACCCGTACAGGAGAAAGAAACCAATGCCAGCGTGAATGCCATGAAGAAGATGCCTAAAAGCCCTCCTTGGTCAGCAGCACGGTCAGTTTTGTTTGACCATGAACTTGGCAGTGTGATTTCGTAATAGCCAAAAAACGAGAAGGCGAAAAACACAAATATCAAGAAGAACAGCGTATTCGCTATCCAATCTGTTGAGAGTTGTTGTAGGGCGCCTGCCCCAAATACAGCGGTAATCAATAAACCAATAGCCACATAAATGATAATAATCGAAGCGCCATACCACAAAGCATTACGAATCCCAGACGCGCGATCTTTACTACTTTTTGTAAAATAACTCACTGTTAGTGGAATCATTGGAAATACGCAAGGCGTCAATAGCGCAACAAGTCCTCCTAAGAATCCCATGATGAAAGTCCAAAAGAGACTTTGACCACGCGCTACATTTTCTGCTCCACAATCTCCAATTGGGTTGGTGTAAGTTGCCAAGATGGAAGGAATAGATTGGTCGATGACATTGCCCTCCATTTTGAATTTGCAAGCATACGCGCCTCCGTTGTCACTTTTTGCAGCGGGGGTTGGTGCTAATACTTTTTGTTCTTCTTGTTCAGGAGTTTTTGTTTCCGCTACGGCTTCATCCTCTTTTTCCGCGACAACTTGTCCCGAACTTGCTTCGGGAGCGGTAGTGATTTCTTTCTTTTCGGCTTTTTGCTCCACCTTTTTAGGTTGAGTTGCTTGCGCAACTTTCTTTTTTACTTTTTCCACTTTCGGTGGAATGGGTGTGGGAGCTTGCTCCACAATTTTTTCTCTAACTGGGGGCGGCGAAGTTTCTTTTTTAGGTTCAGGTTGGGTTTCTGCAACCGCAGGGTTAGCTGCTTTTGCGATTTTGAAATCGAAATCGACATCAGTTGGTGGTAAGCAGCGGGCATTATCGCAAGTCATGAAGGTCAGATAACCAGTGATAGGTTTGGAGTAATCTTTTATTTTCACCTTTTGGCTGAATAGCACTGGACTTTCCGTAAACTTAATCACATTGACATTGTCAAAAAGTGGGTCAGGACCTTCTTTCTTTTTGCCTTTCTCTTCTACCTCGCCAATCGTTTCAAAATGTTCACCTTTTTCAAATTCGAAATAAGTAGGCACTGGACCGTCGTCGGAAGTGTGTTGGGAGTAGATGGTCCAATCTTTATCCATCTTGGCAGTAAAGTCGAGTTGATACTCATCACCACCGAGATGTTTGGACTCAAAAGTCCACTTGACAGGTTCGAGAACTTGAGCGGAAAGATTGAATGTGAGTAGAAAAAAGAGGCTCGAAAATATTAAACGCATGGTTGTAGGTTTTTTTTAAAACGGAAGACAGATAACGGATTTTTCATCAAAATGGCAGTAAGGTTTTGCTTACTGCCATTTTAAAATTTGCCGAAAGGTAAAGTTAGATTTTCAAATACTTATAAGTAAGAGAGCAGAATTAAGTTGTTTTTTTGACTGCGGCTATTTTTTAGTCTAAATCAAGGTAGAAAATTTCAGCGTAGCCTAAGTTACAGTTAAATTTTCTAACGCAGAGTAGGCTGAAAAGAGACCGTCATAAAAAGCAAATTTAATATTGCACTCTTATTTACTTCCAAATGGAGCGGAAATATTTAAAACTTGTCTTTTATATGTCAGCTTTTTAAGGAAGCGTAATTTCGAAATCGACATCGGTAGGTGGCAGGCAGCGCTCATTGTCGCAAGTCATGAAGGTGAGATAGCCAACGATGACGTTGCCTGATTTTCCTTTAATTTTTTGCTTGAAGAGAGCAGTGCCGCTGATTTTTTTGAGATTCATGTCGAAGATGTTGTCGTATTCTTCTTTTATGGTTCCTTCTTCTTCGTTGTCGCCGAAGAGTTCGATTCCCTCCAACTCGTCGTAGGTAAATGAAGTCGGAATGGGGCCATCGTCTGATTCCAAATATTGAGAATAGATTACCCAGCCTTCATCAATTTTGGCTCGGAAGTTCAAGGTGTATTCTCCATTACCGTCATCGACGGCTGCGAAATCCCAGCTAACTGGAGTAAAAACTTGAGAGAAGGAAATATTTGCCGAAAGGCAGAAAAGAGTAATTACAATTAGTTGCCTCATTATCGTTTGAATAGGTTGAAAAAAATTATAGTCCAAAAGTAAGGATGTCCTATACCACAAGTTCAAGTACGTAGCAGGTATAAGAAAAGTTTAACGCGAAAAGGGAGAAAGGATTAAGGAAAGTTCAACGTTAGAGGTTCAAGGTTTAAGGTTCAAGGTTCAAGGTTCAAAGTTGAGCGTCATGTTTGAACGTTGAACTTTAAACCTTCATACGTTCTTAGACTGCTTGCATCGCTACGGCAAGTAGCGACTCAAACATAGCGCGCCCATCCGTGTTGCCTAAAATTTCTTCAGAAGCACGTTCGGGGTGGGGCATCATGCCGAACACGTTTCGATTTTTGTTGGTGATGCCTGCGATGTTCATCAAGGTGCCGTTGGGGTTGACTTCTGGTGTTACTTTGCCATCCTCGGTGCAGTATTCAAATATAATTTGGTCATGCGAAACCAAATCTTCAAGCACTTCCTCGGAGGCAAAATATCTGCCCTCCGCGTGTGCGATTGGAATTTTATAACCTTTATTCGGATTCAGTTGAGCCGTGATGGCGCTTTTCGTCGTGGCTGGTTTTAGATATACATTTTTACATACGAACTTCTGCGATTCGTTGAGCAACAAAGCGCCGGGGAGCAAACCGGTTTCGCAAAGGATTTGAAATCCATTGCAAATGCCCCAAACGTAGCCGCCTCGATTGGCAAAATCAATCACTGATTTCATAATCGGCGAATGGCTCGCAATGGCGCCACAACGCAGGTAGTCTCCATAGGAAAAGCCACCTGGAAGCACAATGCAATCTCCAATTTCGAAATCATCAATGTTGGTTTCTTTATGCCAAATCTTACGGACTTCTTGCCCCATCACCTCGCCAATGACATGCATCATGTCATCATCACAATTGGAACCAGGAAAGACTACTACGCCAAATTTCATATACTAATTTTCTTTTCTGAATAGGAAGATGCAAATATACGATTGCACTTAAATTAAATGGTCGCTTACGCAAAAAATATCGGGCGCAGTTGCAAAACCAACGCCACTATGACCCAAACCCAATGTGCAGCTTCCGCAGTTCTTTTTTTCAAATCAAGAAAAAAGAAAGCAACGATTGCGGAAAGAGGAACTGCAGCCACTAACGCATCCGTAATGCCTAATTGATGCTGAAAAAAAATGGAAAATAATGAAGTCAATAGAAAAAGGAAAAATACTCCAATTCGCTTTTGGACCTGAATTGATTTTTTCTTAAAAAATTCACCAGAGTTCGTAACCGTTATCACAACTATCAACATCAGAAAACCTAATGCTACATTGACTCCCAGATTTTCGGTCAGATAAAAATCAGTTATGCTTGAATACTTATAAAAATGTCCTTGCACAAAACTGACAAATTGATCATTCCAGAAGTAGTAAGCCATAGCGAGGATGTAAGGCACACAAAACCCGACAAGCACCGCTAAGATTTCCTTGAGTCTTAGTGCACGCATGAAGTTTAATCCGAATATCGCCCAAAACAAAAAGACCACATTACTAAGATTGAAAAAAGTGCTAATGGCTATCCAAAAACCAATATTGAAAATCGTATCCGCACAGGAAGGAACCCGATAGGTGTTCAAAATAGCTATAAGTGCAAAGATCAAAAAAGTGTTACCAAGCAACACATCATTGAGCGGCAAGAAGTAAATGCTCGAACTCATGATGAGCAAATAAAAAACGCCAGGAAACAAAGAAACATCTCTGCCGAGACGATGTTCCATCACTATGTAGGTTAGTAAAACCGCATGGAAGAGCAATAAAGCAATCGTAAATCCTTCCTGCAACCAAAAACTATCACCAAACCAACCGCCCAATATTTCACTAAAATAGCCCCCATCAAAAACAGAATCCTTCCTCACTTTGGGAGCAAAATAACTCACCCCCCTGAAGAGCAGCAGGTAAAACAAAAACAAAAAACTATTCGATATTTGATTGTTCCGAAAAAGAGAGAGCACTTGTTGATTTGTTTGTGTGTCAAAAATTCAAGGCCAAGATAGCATTATAAAGCCATACAAAATACACGACTCAAAAATCGTCTCACAACTTTCTGTGGTTCATCTATTTTTATATTTAATTTTCCCTCTCAAACAACCCTACTCTAAATTTTCCGTTCTTTGTTTCGTTATGAATTACCAACACCATATCCTGATTTGGCTCTTTTTTTTATGCCTTTCGGCAAATGTCTTCTCGCAAGGCATCAAAGGAACCGTCACCGACGAAAACGCCAATCCGCTTTCCTTCTGCACCATCTTCATTTCGCAAACCGGCAGTGGCACTGTCACTAACGAAAATGGCGTTTTTGAAATCGATCTGGCGTCCGGTAGTTACACTATAGTATTCCAATATTTGGGATACGAGACCTTGCAAAAACAATTCAAAATCGGTCAAGCCACATTGACTGAAGAAATCGTCTTGCAGCCGCAGGAGTTCAAACTCGAAACCATCGAAGTCATGGGTAGCGACGAAGATCCTGCCTATTCCATCATGCGAAGAGCGATTGCAAAAGCAGATTATCATCGCCAACAATTGGATGCCTACACCGCGCGAGTTTATGTCAAAGGAGCAGGACGAGTCAAAGATGTGCCGTGGCTTCTCCGCCGTCAGATGAAGAAGCAAGGGATTGATTCCACCAAAGCATTTTTGGTCGAATCGCTAAGTGAAGTGTCGTATCAGCGCCCCAATAAATTTGATGAAAAAGTAATCAGTATTCGCAAGCAAGGCAATGAAAATGCTGCCAGTCCAGCGCCGTATATCAATAGCAGTTTTTATCAGCCGGAAGTGGTAGAGGCAGTTTCGCCGCTATCGCCGCGGGCGTTCACTTACTATGAGTTTGACTGGCTGGGGTCATTTTCCGAAAGGGGCGTAACGGTCAATAAAATCGCAGTCAATCCACGCAACAACGGCGAGGGCGTTTTCAAAGGCATCATCTATATCGTCGAAGATTGGTGGAATATCCATAGCCTCGAATTGTCCACCTATAAACTCGGTTTTCGATTCGATCTCAATCAGATTTATGCGCCAATTGAGGAGAAGGTTTGGCTTCCCGTCACCTTCAATATTGGCGTCGAAGGAAGCATCATGGGTATTGATTTGGAGTATAATTACTTGGCGACCGTGAGTAATTATAAAATCACCGTCAACCCTGAATTGGACGCCGATTTTCGAGTCATCGACGAAAAAATCGAAAAAGAACTCGCTGCCAAAGTTGAAAAGGAACGCCCCAAAAGAAAGAAATCCGCCCTCGAACAAAAACTCCAATCAGGCGATAAACTCACTCGCCGCGAGTTGCGAAAGGTGATGAAGGAATACGAAAAAGAAGACCGCAAAAAACAGAAAGAACCAGAGGTGAAAAGTTCAAGAACATTTAAAATAGATTCCGCAGCACAGATACGTGATTCGGTTTTTTGGGATTCGATAAGACCCATGCCGTTGACGCAATTGGAGGTCAATGCGTATAAATTTGTGGATAGCGTTGCGATTGATAGAAAGGAAAAGGTCACAAAAGATAGCATTCAAAAAAATAGTCCATTAGGGAAAATATTTGGGTCAATATTTTTCGGAAATTCATTTTCGCTTTCGCGAAATACGCGATTCATATTAGCTCCACCGCTACTCAATTCAAGTTATCACGCGACGGATTTGTGGAATACTAAATTTCCATTTTCCGTAAGGACAAAAATAGATACGTTTCAGCAATTCAGCCTCACTGCCACTCCTCGTTGGCTCTACAATCAGCGCCGCGTAGATGGAAGTTTTGGAATGTCCTATTCGCTCGGAAAGCCATTTCGAAAAATGCGCATTTCCGCGAAAGCGGGGGAGGGCACCTTCCAATTCAGTCCTCAAGATCCAATCGACTTGCTGATGGAGGATACTTATTACATCCTTTTTGAGCAGCGAAATTTGGGACGTTTTTATAAAAAGCGGTTCGCCAATTTAAGGCTCTCACATCAGGCATCTGACTATCTCAGATGGAATGCAGCTTTCGAATGGGCGCAACGAGACAACCTCCAAACCCACCCAAAACTCCGCTCTTGGATCAATTGGAATCGCGAATTTGCTACCAATATACCTGACAATGTGGAAGCATTTACGACGGTCGTGCCTGAGCAAAATGAAGCGCAAACGCTCTATTTGGGCGCCTCTTGGTTTCCATATCTAACCTACCTAAAACGCAACGGCGTAAAGATGGCAGGAGGCAATAATGGGCCAGTTTTCAAGGTCGATTATCGCAAAGCATTCGGCAACGGTTCGGACGATGAGGTCGCCTATGATTTTCTAAAAGCAGGTGTCCATCTGGATTATGAAATGCCTGCCGGCACGCGCCTTCGCTCCATCGTGAGAGGAGGAATGTTTTTCAATAAATCAAATGTCTATTTCCCTGATTATCATCACTTTAGAGGAAATCTGACAACAGTCGTTTTGGAAGAGCCTGTTGGCAATTTTCGCATCATGGACTACTACCAAAACAGCACTCAAGACAAATTTTTAGAAGCCCACGCGCACGGCACTTTCCGCCAATTAGCCCTCACCCAAATCCCCGAATTGTGGATGGTCGGTCTGAAAGAAAACCTATTTGCTTCCTACCTCACCACGCCCAAAGCAGGGCATTATCTTGAGGTCGGATATGGCTTGGATAATATCTATAAATTTTTCAGAGTGGAAGTAGCCGCTTCTTTCCTTAACGGAAAATATAATGGCTGGGGCGTGATGTTTGGCGTGGCGTCTGGTTTTAATTTTGGGATGAGCCAAGATGATGATGAGACGGAGGTGCGGCTTTAACTTAAGTCGTACCCTGAGCGGAGTCGAAGGGTACAGTCGTAACCTCGAATTTTCGTTTGTTGGCTTCGACTCCGCTCAGCCAACGGTCGGAAATCACCTCCCCAAAACCGGATCTCCCTCAATCGTCGGATCCTGCTTCAACAGATTCACCAATTTCTGATAGATATTCGGCAGGGCTTCTTTAAACATTTCCGGCTGCTCAAAAAATGCTTCAATCGCGACGGCGAAAACTTCTTTTTCGTTTTGCCCACCGTAATTTTTTAAAAACGTATTTTCCTCATTTCGAATCATGACGATTTTTTTCTTCGCAGCAGCTGTCCAATTCAACCAATCTACCTGATCAAAAAACGAATCAAAAATCGCTGCAAATTCATGCTCATGCTCAATGACATGCGCCATCTCATGGAGCGCGACATTGAGCGCATCATCGGGCACCAAATAGCCATGCTGAACATCTGGCCAAGAAAAACAAACGATGCCATGCTTGAAATCCACATGCCCTAAAAACGGTTCCGAAAACCCCGGATACATATAGCGCCGAGGCTTGACAAATACCTGCGAAAACTTAGCAGGCAAGAAGTTTTTCAACCCAAAAGTAATTTCAATAATGGCGCAACCAATGACGGCGCGCATTTCGCGACTCACCGTTTTATACTCAGCAGAAGAGAAGCCAATATGACTCAAAAGTTTATATAATCTTTCCCTGAATTCTTTCTGTCGAGCGTGGTTTAATTTGTTATAATAAGTGGAGTAGCGCGAAAGAATCTCATGGTATTCGACTTTAATTTGGGAAGGAATATTTTTGGAAGCAGAGATACCTAACTTCTCCTGAATGCCGGGTCTTCCAAAATACTCGAAGATGGCAGCGAGGGCAAAAATGATAATGAAGAATAGGATTTCCATGGTTTTTGGTTTTTTATATAAAACGCTTTTGAGGGAGAGTTGTTTTATTGGTTTTGCTTTCGCGAAATGGGGTTGGAGTTAGCAGGAGCACTCCATTTCAATAGAAACTAATTTATCCTTTTTTGTAACCCAAAACTGACATACCCAAGATA
>CALCJP010000269.1 GCA_937967625.1 uncultured Saprospiraceae bacterium | reverse complement strand
AATTAAAAAAAAACCGCCCTCAAGAGATGGGGCGGTCGATATTATCCAGAACATACATACAAGAGAACACTATTAAAGGTCTTTGATTGTCATTTGGGGAAAGGGAAAAAAGCAGGGAACAGCAGATTTTCTTAACGTTCGCTTTGAGTAAAACTGTTGTCGCTGTTCCCCTGCATACACTATGAGAAAAGGTAGTAGCAATTATTTCTTATGAGTTGTCAGCCAATTGGTCTAAGTAGTACAGTTTGTATTTTTCAATGGTTCTGATGAGTTTTTTGTCGTATTTGCGGTCGGTTGCGTAGCCGAGTGATTTCAAACCCTTCGCCCATTTTTTATAATCGCTGCCGTACTGTTGCAACTTTTTGTAGCGACCATTTGCCAGCAATTTGCTGTGGTGTCTCCAACTTGCCCAGCTTGAATCATACTTTCTGAAAAAGTCTTTGTGGTGGTCATCGTTGAAATTGGCACAATGTCCTTTTGGACATTTGGTAGAGAAGCACTTCATGCCGAAATGATTGTTGTTGGCTTTCGCCAAACGACTCTTACCGTTGCGACTTTCGATAATGCCTTGCGCCATTTTGATACTGGCCGGTACTCCAAATTTGTTCATCTCCGTGATGGCAACTTTGTGAAAGCGGCGGATGTAGGCTTTGGTCTCGATGTCAACCAATTCGTCTGTATCGACCGGAGCGAAAGGATTTGTGGTTTTTTTGACTGGTTTTTTCTCCTCCTCAAAAGTTGCTTTTCGCGAATCAGATTTGAGAGAGGTGAAACTTGAAAACCAAGCCGCATCACTACTCACAGGTGGCTCTTGCTCTTCTTTTGCAATTGGTGCATTTGCCGTGGGCAGGTTGATAGTGATTTTAAAATCATCTTTCAAAAGCAACAATGCGAATAGGGACAAAAAGCTGATCTTGAACCAGGGGAGGTCATGTTTTTTGAAAAAAGTCAAGACATACCGATGAAACAAGAATTTCAAAACAACAAAAAGTTTTAAAATCCCTTGACGGATTTGTTTTAAGAATTTTTCAAAATTGTATTGCGGATACGGCACTCCATTTTTGGAGTTGTTTAAGTGTTGAGGCTCTGTCCAAAATAGTTTATATTGACCATTTTTGTAGCTTTTCTCAAAACTTTTTGATTTAAAACTTTTCATGACACAAATTTTTACATACCTTGTCGGCAGTTAAGAAACTAATTATTGCAATTATGTTTCATTATGACGCAAATTTAAAACAAATAGTTTTAATCTTCCAAACTTTTTAAACAAAAAATTAGAAAAAAATGGCAGATTTCTCAGAATCAGTTGTAAATCAACGTTTTAAGAGTGTTTTCGAAGAGCTGGATCGTACCAATAGAATCAAAGGAAAATCCGATATAGCTAAGAGATTAGACACTTATAACCACGTTATCAACTCCATTTTAAAAGGCCAGAGAAACATCACTGTCGAACAACTGACAAAATTGTTTCACACATTTGGATTGAATGCGAACTATATGTTTGGTCTGAGCGAAGAAATGTTTTTGATGAATCACCCTGCCAATTCGGATGTTTCGGTTAGAGACATCAGTGAGGTACACATGTTTGGGCGCAACAACATTAAGTTTGTTCCGAACCTTGCCCGCGCCGGCGAAGCACTCGATCCGGGTCAGCGTGAGAATGCAGATGAATTCCCTCGCTTTTCAGTCCCTGGAATGGATGGTGATTTGTGGGCATTTCAGATTAGTGGAGATAGCATGCTGCCAACTATTACCAACGGCGACAAAGTGATTTGCGAGAAATTGGAACGAGGCGAGCCTTTGCGCGACAATCAAGTATATGTCATCGTCTCTGACGTCGTGGTGGCAAAACGAGTGCAGCAAATCAGACAAGGAAACACCGTCTCTCAACTGCGTTTGATTAGTGATAATAGTGATGTGTATAAACCTTATGAATTAGACATTAACGAGATTCGTTATGTCTTGAGGGTAAAATGCAGGTTAACTGACCATGCAATTGCCTAAATAATTCGCGCCTTTCGGCAAATCACGTCATTTAGCGAAAGCTTATCTGACTCTTGCGAATCAGGAGCAAAAAAGAAAACCAATACCCCTCGCCCTATTCTTTAAATAGGGCAAACCATAAAGAAGATTCATTTTTTATGAATCTGATTGAAGTTCATAAATGAACAACATTCATGAGATTACTTTTTAAATGTCTTTTCGGTTCGCCGGAAAGACATTTGCTTTTTTTGGTACCATATATGTTTGTTCGATTGAAGACAACTCTTCTAACTTCTGGTGCAATTTGGCTATTACTTACGCAGATTTGCATTCCGATTTTTTCTCTCACACACACTAAAGAATATCACCATGATTAGAAATTTTACTTTTCTCTTAGTTTTTCTTCTTGTAGGAGAAGTTTCCGCTCAAACCGCAAAAAAGTACGTCCATTTAGAGCATTTTACCAATACTCGATGTGGGCTATGCAGCGGGCGCAACCCCGGTTTTTTCAATACCATTGAAAACTACGAGGGCTTGGTGCACCATCTGGCAGTCCACCCAAGAGTTCCCTACTCAAACTGTCTGCTATATCAAGCAAATACTGCCGACAATGAAGCACGCCGTGCTTATCACGGAGTCTTAGGAACGCCGAGTGTTTATATGAACGGAACGAAGGTGAATCAAGGAAGTACCCTAATTCGAGCCACTCAATTGGATGATGCAATGGATAAAACCACCAGTGTTGGTATTGATATTTCCGCAGTAAGTTCCAGTGATGGGCAATCGGGAATAGTTACTGTTCACACCACCGGTGCAGTCCCTATGGGCAATTTCCGAATCTATATCGCAGCAATTGAAAAAACAGTCAACTACAATGCTCCAAATGGCGAAACCGTTCACCACAATGTTTTGAGAAAATTCATCTCTTCCAATGAAGGAGACATGTACACTCCCGCTGCAACTGGTGAAGCTTTAGAAATTCCATACACAATAGCTTATGAATCAAATTGGGAAGCTTCTGAAATGTATGTCATGGCTTGGATTCAGGATACTGGTTCCAAAAGAGTATTAAACTCAGGAAGCCAATTTGACCCTCCGGTCAATACTGGTTCAAGCAGCACCGTTGAAGTAAACCAATTGGACTTTAAAGTTTTGCCTAACCCGGTAATCGACCAAGTCAATGTTCAATTTGACCAACCGCTCAATGGCGTGATTAAGGTTCAAAACTTGGCAGGTCAAGAAGTTGCTAATAAAGAAATAGAGGCGAATTCGACCTCTACTACCTTGAATATCAATGACTTACAAAGTGGCGTTTACATTTTAAGAATTGAATCATTGGAAGGTATTGGCGTTCGAAAATTCGTAAAAGAGTAGATAGTTCAGGTACTTAGAAAATAGTTTTATGGTTGAATGGTTTCATGGTTATTCCTCCATGTATTCATATAGCCAAAAAAAAGACCCTTTCGAGATTCATTTCCCGAAAGGGTCTTTTTTTCCTTTCGGAAAATTAAAAATCTGTGAATTCCTTACAAATCGGTAGCCGAATCATTCATGATAACTACCTTCGCGCCCACAATTCATTTTATTGAAAAACAACTCAAAAACGATTGGTTTATTTGGATGGGTCATTTGCGCATTCATTTTCATTATGCCCAATCAGCAGGTCGCCCAAAACCGTTCCCTGAGCGAAGCCGAAGAGAACCCTCCAATGACGAAGGAGTTAAGTTTCTGGGAGTTCCCGGACACCCTTCAACCCAAACGCTTTTGGATTTCCACCGCTACTGGCACAGGCATCTACTCCGGTTTTTCAATTGGACTTTGGAACTCTTGGTATAAAAACCAAGACATCTCCGCTTTTCATCTATTCAATGACATGGGGGAGTGGAATCAATATGATAAGGCAGGGCACTTCATGACGGCATACATTGAAGCCTACTATGGCTACCGCTTGGCGCGTTGGACAGGGATGGATCATAAATCCTCAGTCTGGACAGGCGCAGGAATCGGTACCGGGCTTCAATTGACCATAGAGATAATGGATGGCTTTTCAGAGAAATGGGGTTTTTCATGGGGCGATATTGCATTCAATGAGTTAGGCGTGGCGCTATTTACCATTCAGGCATTGACTTGGGAGGAGCAGCGGATTTTGATGAAATACTCTACCAATAACTTCAATTACCCTGATGATTTTGCCCTTTCGGGAAATGAACGATACTACATCCCAGACCGAGCAGCGGAGCTTTATGGCACGCTGACCCTCGAAACTGCGCTCAAAGATTACAACGAGCAAAAAACTTGGGCGTCCGTCAATGTCTGGTCTTTTTTGCCCGAAAGGGAAAATAGTCGATTCCCAAAATGGCTCAATGTCGCAGTGGGCTATGGCGTTGGGAATATTTACGGCGGATTTGATAACTCGTGGACAGACGAAAATGGCGTGGTGTTCAATATCGACAACGAATATCCGCGCTATCGGCAGGTGTTGCTGAGTTTGGATATAGATTTGACGAAAGTCAAAACAAAGAGTAAGTTTTGGAACGCCATCCTAACTGGTTTCAACTGGGTCAAAATCCCAGCCCCAACCCTCGAATGGAATACTTTGGGGCAAGTCAAATTTCATCCCATCTATTGGTAAAATTTATATAATTTCGCCGCTCATTTTCCAACCGGTCTTCGAGCGCCCCGAAAGCTTTCGGGGGAGAAGACGAGTAGCGAAGACGAATTGGAAAGCAAAAAATAAAAATTCAACAACAATGTCAGTACATAAAGAAGCAAAACGAATCACCGTGCATACCATTCAGGCAATGAAAGACAATGGCGAAAAAATCGCGATGTTGACTGCCTATGATTACTCAATGGCGCGTATTTTAGACGCAGCTGGAATTGATATTTTATTGGTGGGAGATTCTGCTTCCAATGTGATGGCAGGGCATGAGACCACCTTGCCGATTACTTTAGACCAAATGATTTACCATGCCTCTTCTGTTATTAGAGCCATTTACAGGGC
>CALCJP010000268.1 GCA_937967625.1 uncultured Saprospiraceae bacterium | reverse complement strand
TGAACATCACGATTACTGATGATGATGATCCCGCTTGTACTTTTCCGGAAACCATCACAGATCCGGGTTCTTGTTCTAATGCCTGTGGCTTGACCGATTCCGGCATTTCGAATATTCAATGTGATGACAATGGAACTCCATTCGACCCATCAGATGACTTGATTTCATTCGAGTTAGACCCTAATGGATTAAATTTAGCCGGCTCATATAGTGTGACCGGCGTAGGGTTATTTCCTTCGAGTGGAAATTATGGTAGTTCAACCACCTTCATTACGACCGCAACTGCAGCAGGATTAGGGGACTTGAACATCACGATTACTGATGATGATGATCCTGGTTGTACTTTTCCGGAAACCATCACAGATCCGGGTTCTTGTTCTAATGCCTGTGGCTTGACCGATTCCGGCATTTCGAATATTCAGTGTGATGACAATGGGACTCCATTCGACCCAAGTGATGATTTTATTACCTTCGATTTAAACCCGACCGGTGGTAATTTAGGTGCTTCCTATACCATAAGTGGAGCAACAGTTTTTCCTTTAGGAGCAAATTATGGGACCGTAACAACTTTTGAAACCCAATCTGGTACAGCCGGCACAGGCGACTTGAATATTACCATCATTGATGATAATGACCCCGCTTGTACCTTTACGGAAATCATTTTTGATCCGGGTTTTTGTTCTAATAGTTGTACTATTTCTGATTCCGGCATTTCGAATATTCAGTGTGATGACAATGGAACTCCATCTGACCCAAGTGATGATTTTATGACTTTTGATTTAAACCCGTCAGGTTTAGATCTGGCTACTTCTTATACCATAAGTAACGCATCGCCGAGTACTGGCAATTATGGTACGGTTACGTCCTTCTCTACTGCACCGGGTACTGCAGGAAATGGGGCTGTTACCATCACAATTACGGATGTCAATGATCCTGCTTGTTTCTTAACGGATGATGTAGCCGATCAAGGAACATGTTCTAATGATTGTGACTTAATAGCTTCCGGCTTGAATAATGTCACTTGTAATGACAATGGTACACCTGCCGATGCAAGTGATGATTATATCACATTCGATTTAGATCCTATCGGGAATAATTTAGGAACCAGCTATACATTGAGTGGGGGAGTTTTTTCGCCTATTAGCGGAAATTATGGAAATCCAATGAACTTTTCTACACCATCGGGTTCTGCCGGTATGGGTGATTTGAATATAACGATCACCGACGATGCGACAGGGAATTGTACCTTTCCGGAAACCATTATTGACCCGGGAACTTGTTCGGGTAGTTGTAATATTTCGGGTTCGGGTATTTCCAATATTCAATGTAATAATAATGGTACGCCAACCGATCCGTCTGATGACTTTATTACTTTTGATTTAAATCCATCCGGTGGAAATTTAGGAACCACCTATTCTATCACAGGCGGAACAATAACGCCATCTTCCGGAAATTATGGCACTGCAACTAATTTCTCAACGACTCCGGGAACCGCTGGTGCAGGAGATTTAAACTTGACAATTGAGGATGATATAACAGCCGGATGTACCTTCTCATTTACGTTAACAGATCCGGGGACTTGTTCCAATATTTGTGAATTGATCGCTTCCGGCTTGACCAATGTTCAATGTAATGATAACGACACCCCAACCGATACAAGTGATGATTATTTTACTTTTGATTTAAATCCGATGGGTAGTAATTTAGGTGTTGCCTATACAATTACTGGAACGGTAGTAACCCCAAGCGGTGGTAGTTATGGAGCTGCAACTAATTTTAGCACTACAGCAGGAACAGCAGGAAGTGGCAATATTAATATCACCATAATCGACGCTTTAGATGGCAATTGTTCCATCATGGAAACTGTTTCTGATCCGGGTATTTGTTCGGTAGATTGCGATAATGGAACAACTTCAGTTGTACCATGCGATGATATGGATCCCTGCACCATCAATGACATGCAAACAGTTTTAGATAATAATCCATCAATTATTTGTGTGCCGTGCGCAGGTACTCAAATTGATTGTTCCAGTGGACCAACTTCCGTAGTAGCATGTGATGATGGCGACCCAAATACCATCAATGACATGCAAACTGTTTTGGACTGTGATAATTCAATTGTATGTGTGCCATGTGCAGGTACTCCGGGTGATTGTAATACTGGTTCCACCAGTGTAGTGGCTTGCGACGACATGGATCCCTGCACCGAGAATGATGTCCAAACTATTTTGGATAGCAATCCATCAATTATTTGTGTGCCTTGTGTGGGGACTCCGATTGATTGTTCAAATGGACCAACTTCCGTAGTGGCATGTGATGACGGCGATCCTAATACCATCAACGATATGCAAACTGTTTTGGATTGCGATAACTCTGTCATTTGTGTGCCATGTGCAGGAACTCCGGCGGATTGCAATACCGGTTCTACCAGCGTGGTTGCTTGCGACGATATGGATTCATGCACCGAGAATGATGTTCAAACCATTTTGGATAGCAATCCATCCATCATTTGTGTGCCTTGTGAGGGTACTCCTGTAGATTGTGGTTCAAATAGTAGTTGCGAGACTACCCAACCCTGTGACGATATGAATCCCTGCACTGAAAATGATGTCGAGACCATTCTAAATTCTGATGGAACGGTTTGTCAACCATGTGCAGGGACACCAATTGATTGCTCTAATGGGGCAACTTCTGTGGTTGCTTGTGATGATGGAAATCCCAACACCATTAATGATGTTCAAACCATCCTTGATTGTGATGGTAGTATTTGCGTGCCTTGTGCAGGTGTGCCTGGAGATTGCGATACCGCGCCTACTTCTGTGGTGCCTTGTGATGATGGAAATCCATGCACCATCAACGATATGGAAACGATTTTAGATTCAGATGGCAGTGTTTGTGTGCCGTGTGCCGGTACTATGGTTGATTGTAATACAGGAGCAACAAGTGTAGTGGCCTGTGATGATGGAAATCCAAATACCATCAATGATGTCGAAACAATTCTTGATTGTGATGGAAGCGTATGTGTGCCTTGCATGGGTTCCTTAGCAGCTTGCAATATTACCTCTGGTGGGTTAGAAAACATTAGGTGTAATCCAAATGGAACACCTTCTGACCCAGCGGATGATTACATTACTTTTGATCTTAATCCAACAGGTATTGGATTAAGCAATACTTATAATCTATCAGGAGCAATCACCACACCCTCCTCTGGAACCTACGGTACAGTAACAAACTTTGCTACACAGACAGGAACGGCTGGATTGGGCGATATAAACTTAGTTATCACAGACGATACAGATACCAACTGTTCAATCAATGTTATCGTTGAAGACCCAGGGACTTGTGAGAATTGCCCAACCATTGAAGCTACGATCATTGCACCTTCTGTTATTTGTGCGGGTGAATCGTTTGACCTGCAATTTAATATTACAGGAGGACGGGCACCTTATAATTTAAGCTACACTGATGATCAGGGGCTTAATAACCTTTCGGTAAATGTTTCGGGCATTTCTTCTGTTTCAGTCTCACCTTCAGGGACTATTACCTATACGATAACTGAAGTTTTAGACGCGGATAACTGTCCGGCAATACCTGGGGCAAGTGCTACGGTCGAAGTTTTCGCGGAAGCGATAAATTCTTTTGCTGATGCCTTTTGCGAAGGAGAAATGTATCGACTTCCTGATGGCACGATGGTCGATACTGCGGATGATTATGAAGTGGTTCTTTCTGGACAATCAGTCAATGGATGTGATAGTACCATAAGGATTAGTCTAACTCAAAATCCAAAATATGACTTCGGAGAAACGGTAATTGTCTGTGACTCAGAGGAATACCTCTGGAATGGTCAGACCTACAATGAAGATGGAACCTATACGGCTTCATTCCAATCCATAGATGGCTGCGATAGTTTGCATACCCTAAATCTAACTTTCGATGGTTTGGCTATTTATGGCGCTGCCAATGCAGGAGCAGATGCGGAGGAGTGTTTGCCGGAAGGCGAATTATTTGGATTAGATGTGTCGGGCACAAATGGAGTCTGGAATTCCCCGACAGGGGCAATAGTTACGCCTATGGATCAGGGAGCGGCAATTGCTACGAATTTGCAGTCAGGTGCCAATCTATTTGTCTGGTCGATTTCTACCGATGAGTGTGTAGATTTTTCACGAGATACTGCTGTCATCACCTACATAGAAAATGCCATTGAATTAAACGCTGATTTTGGAGTATTCCGCAACAGTGACCCAATTCAAGTGGAGATTTTAACTAATGACAACTTGGGTGGCGTCAACGAATTTGAAGTAAGCTGTTTTGACTTACCCAACGAAATCACCAATTGTGTTTTTGACGAATCGAGTAGGGTTCTGAATATTGACTTGGCTTCAAATGCAATTGGCACTTTAGAATTTTCTTATTCCATTTGCTCTGATGCTTGCCCAGAATTATGTGACACGACAATGGTTCGATTAGACATTTCGAACGATTTGGATCAAACGGATTATATCATTACTCCAGCGAATAAGGATGGCTTAAATGATGTTTTGGTTTTTGATAACTTAGACCAGTTTCCTGAAAATGAATTAATCATTTACAACCGCTGGGGAAGCATCGTTTACCGAGCGCAGCCCTATGCAAATGATTGGGATGGATTACATCGAGGCAAACAATTGCCTGAGGCAGATTATTACTACGTACTTCGAAAGAAACTCCCTGGCGAAATTGAATTTGGTTTGGTCACAATTAAGTATTGATAAATTTCAACCATGAAAAGAATAATATTAATTTTAGGTGGATTCCTTCTTTTTGGCAATCATCTTATTGCTCAAGAGCTTCCACTTTTTACCCAATATCGGGAGTTTCAATCCTTTATGAACCCCGCAGCTCTACCGGTTGATTATTTATCTCAACCCTACCAAGCGCTTCGGACAGCGGGCATTTCCTATCGAAATCAATGGGTAGGCTATGCAGGTGGTCCCACCACCATGACGGCTCGATATGAGCACATTTCTGAAAATTTGAATAGCACTTTTGGAGGCAATATCCTTCAGGATGAAACAGGGAGATTTGGTCGGTCTGGAATCTATGGTCGCTACGCCTATCAAATTAAATATGCAGATAATGGGGCGGTTTCTGTAGGTGCAAAATTTGGGGTTTTTCAAAATCGGTATAATGTAGAAGGTGCGATTTTACGTGATCCAGGAGATATAACTGGAGGAACTAATTTGAGTCAAATTATTCCAGATTTTGGATTCGGAGTCTATTTCAATCAAGGCTTTGGAGATGGTGATATTGTTTATGCGGGTTTTTCAATTCCTCAATTTGCCAACAACTTTGGAGGTGTCTCTGAAAATGGAAAAATGGAATTTCTTTATGAGGCTACTCATTTGTACTTTAATACTGGAATATATAAAGGGTTAGGAGTTTCAGGTGATTACGGAGACCGAGAAATGTTTCTTGAACCTTCTGTTTGGGTAAAATATGCAACAGGTACGCCTATCCAAACAGATTTGAATATTCGACTTCACTTGCCCGATTTATTTTGGTTGGGTACTGGTTATGGATTGGGTTTTGCAGAAAGATTTGAAGGAAACTTTCTTCATTTGGAAGGTGGCGTCGTCTTTGATGAAATTTTCGGGTTAATTGACCAAAGTATCAAATTAGGCTTTGGATACGACAACTTCTTTGGAAATAATGGATATGCTGGCTTTGGTCCTTCTTTTGAAGTTAATTTGAGTTATTCGTGGAAATAAAAGTCAACCAATTTTAGTGTAAAAGAAAAATGAACTACCCATTCTGTCAGGTGGTTCATTTTTTTTAGCGCATTTCTTTTTTTCGCTTCCGAAATAAATTCGGGGACAGGGCTTCGCGAAATAACATTGCTGATAAACCAAGACAAGCCATTTGCCGAAAGGCTGAAAAGCTAAGGTTTGACTTGCACTAAGAAAAAGAGCATTCTTCTATTTTTTCTACAATCTCAATTGTCCAAGTACTGCAATATCTCCGCTTCCTTCTTGTCACGTTGAATAGCCCCTTTATCCCCCAAAAGATACATTTTCCTAAAATAGGTTCCTGATTCTTTTTCTGCTACAATAATTCTTGC
>CALCJP010000267.1 GCA_937967625.1 uncultured Saprospiraceae bacterium | reverse complement strand
TCGTTAAAAAATAATTCCGTAGCTCGGCTATGCAATGATTTTTTGCCTCGATTAGCGAAAAATCTGCTCTGTCAAAAATGACGATTACTTAAGCCGCGCTACTAACTGTTCAAAGTAAAATCACAAAAATATGTCTCGAATGAACATGCGACCTGCTTCATATTTATTTTCCCTCTTTCTATCCATCGGATTTTTGATGGGATGTGCCTCAGAAGATGCGCCTCGTTACAAAGCTAAGCCGAAGGCATTTAGCAAAATCAATGAGATTTCAATCGTTGCAGATAAGACCGTTTGGGAAGGACCGGTGGGGGATAGTTTGCGATACTATTTTGGGGCGCCGTATTTGATTTTGCCATCGCCGGAGCCGATTTTTGATTTGCGCTATTTTGAGGCGTATAAAATAAAAGAGGAGCGGATTTTTAGGACGCTAAGAAATTATATTTTTCTCGCCAATCTGAATGATGAGACTTCGCCTACTACAAAATTGATCAAAGGTGATTTGGGTGATGAAAAAGTGGATGCCGCTCGTGGCGGAAAACGAGTCAATACCTCTGTTGGCAAAGATAAATGGGCACTTGACCAAAACGTTTTTTACCTCTACTCTGACTCAGAAGATGGCTTAATTGAAACCATCAGAAAGAGCCACCCAGCATTGGTAGAGCGCTTTCGTGAAATCGAGTCTCCTCGCATCAAAGCAACTGCCTATCAAGGTGGAAATAACGAAGATTTACAGATAAAAATCAAAGAAAAATTTGGCGTCAATATGGAGATTCCAAAGGGATTCACGGTCGCTCTTTCGGAGGGCAATATGATGTGGCTACGCCGCGAGACGAAAGGGGTGAGTAGCTCTTTGTTGATGACCAAAGTGCGCTATGCTGGCGAAAATCAATTGACTCAAAAAAGCATTCGTTCGATTCGAGATACGATGGGGATTTGGATTACTTCCAACTCGTCTGATTCATACATGAAGACCAATGATGTTGACCTCCCGATGTTTGTCGAAAAGACGGATTTGAATGGTAATTACGCCGTTTTGAGTCATGGAATTTGGGAGATGGAAAATGACTTCATGGGCGGCCCGTTCGTCAATGCAGCGGTCGTGAATCAAACTTCAGGTGAGCTTTTCGTGATTGATGGTTTCGTCTTTGCGCCGGGGGAAGAGAAGCGAAATCATATGCAGTATTTAGATATGATTATGGAGACTATCCAATTTGAATGAGAGAAGGACCAATGAGAGAATTACTGAATGATTGAATGTTGAGCGAAAGCGAAATCCCGAATCCATTCGGGAAGAGAATGATTTTTTGCCTTTCGGCAAATGCTCCGCCACATACTTTCCTGACAGCGTGCGAAGCTCCTGTCAGGTACATCAAAACACTAACTCAAAACCGTTTCAAAAATCTTATGCGTCTGCACCTCGCCGAAGTCATCGATGTGATATTTGAAGAAATTGAGAAGGTTGTTTAGCAATGTTCTTCGTTCCTCGCGACTGAGTTTTATGAAGTGGGCTTCCGCCAAATTTGCTTTTAAAATGACTCCAAAATACTTGCTGTCCTCCTGATTAAGAAAATTTGGATGGATGGGTACTACCTCTTCAAAAGTTCCTTCTTTTAAATCAAAATAGGGTGTTTGAGTCGAATATTTGCCATTAGGCAAAAAGCCCAAAAAATGGGTTAGCCCCATCATGAAGGTTAGATGATAATTCGCTACTGAATTTTTAGTCTCATCTAAAAGCATAAACGAATCCATCAAAAATTTAAAGAATTGCTGGTTCTCTTCCGCTGTTTTGATGGATTTCTGACAGACCTCTGCCATAAACATCCCCACCGCCATTTTTTCGATTTGAAAAGGAATGGATTGATAAACATGCGCGGGGCGTACTTCTTTGATTCGATTGAGTTTGCCATCCTCTTTAAAGTAGGCGACCAAATCCACCAAGCTCATCACTTGAAATAGCCCTGAACCCACTTTCGACTTTGGATTGCGAACGCCGCTAATGATAAAGCTATTCAAGCCTTTCTCTTCTGTAAAAATATCAGCGATGATACTCGTCTCGGAGTATTTGATAGTTCTGAAGATGATGCCGCGTGTTTTTAGAAGCATGCCGAAAAATATAACTCTTTCTCGTAGCAACCAAGCGATAGGTTTTACTTAAGATTTTTCTTTGTTTTCCGATGCTGTTGATTAGTCAGGTAGATCGCTGCTGAGAATGTCATTGAAGAATTGAATATCTGTTTTCAAAAAATTGATGACATCTGCGAAAAGTACAACCTCGAAAAAATCAAAACCATCGGTGATTCCTACATGGTCGCCGGAGGTATTCCGACGCCCAATCTCACCAATCCAATCGACGCCATCAAAGCCGCCATCGAAATGCAAACTTTCATCGAGCAACGCCACAAAAAACTAATCGCAAAAGGAGAAACCTATTGGCGCATGCGAACTGGAATCCATACGGGACCAGCAGTGGCAGGAGTGATCGGTACCAAAAAATTTGTCTATGACATCTGGGGAGATACCGTCAACACAGCCAGTCGAATGGAAAGCGCTTGCGAACCCGGTCGCGTCAATATCTCAGAAGCTACCTACCATTTAGTGAAAAAGGAATTTAATTGCACCTCGCGAGGAGAAATTGAGGTAAAAGGCAAAGGGAAGATTGGGATGTATTTTGTGGAGCGTTAATCACATTCACATACCAACATTAGGTCTTTAATTTGTTTCTCGAATTTTTCAAAAGTAAGTAAACCTTCGTAATTGGAGATTAAGAACATTTGATTCACAATAGAATCTAACCTTTCTAATAATAAGCACTTTGGATAAAAATCATTTGATAACATTCTGAGTAGTAGGGAATGATTAATTGAGATATCAAAATCACTATAAGCTCCTATGTCATTTTGACTATTATATTTTCTAAATTGAAGCCAATCATAGAAATCTGAATTAGGGTGTCGCTCAATTACTTGTACCAAAGTTTTGATGTCAGAACTATCTATTGGATAGTTCTTTTGCCCAACTAAGAAATTCCAAGGAGCGTAGGCATGAAAAATACCTAGGTCAAGCTCTCTTAGATTTTCCACTAAATCTAAATTAAAAAGATTATCTTTTTTTATATATATTTTGTCTGGCTTAGAATATATGACTCCCACTTGTCCTCCAAAATTTCTTTTCAATCGGATTGAAAATTCTGATTCGGGCACAAATAACATCGGGTGTAATGAGTCATTAAGAGGAAAGAACTGTTTTATTTGTTTTTGAAAAATTGCCCCATCAGGAATCCATAAAGAAGGAAAAACGCCCAAGTGCAATAAGTTTATTGTAGATACCCATCCGTTTGGTTCGTATAATGGAAATTCTGATTCCCAAAGAGGTTGCCAAGGATTGTCACTTCCAACTTTCTTAACTTCTAAAACATGGGGCGCTAGTCGTTGTACAAGCAAAGAGTCTCCACTAATATTTTTATTACTTACACAATATTCGAATGGCTCGAATCTCTCAAATGAATCTTTGAGTAGAGTTAGCTCAATTTCTATTGGAGCATTTTGAGAATAAAGGAAAACTGGAATTAATAGGAGAAGTAAAAATGGTTTCATTAAATAGTTTTTTCAGAAGGACACATAATCACCATTCCCACCCTTCCAATTCATCATCTGTCTTTTGCTTATACTGCTCCTTAGTAGCCACCCGCTGCTTCTGTCGCTCCAAAATCAACTTCGCCAAACCCACCGCAGGCATATCAATCGCCACTGGCGAAAGCGCATGATTGATTTTATGTTCCAACACATCGAGGCGGTAAAGTAAGCTGAGCAAGTAGTCCATTTTGTACTCAATCATGTAGGCTACTTGCTCAGTGAGCAAACCCAATAATTCTTCTTCCGATAAGGACTCCTTATTGGTTTCCAATTCGAAATTTCGAACGATGATTGATGTTTCTTTTTTTGAGAACATAGTAGCACCCAAATTTATTTGGGTGTCAAGTTAATGATGAAATTAGAAAGGTGCCATTCCTTTTGAGAATGACACCTATATCTTTCACCCATCCCGATAGCCATCGGGATGGGCACTACTTTAAAGTTTAGCAAACAAATGCTTCATATCCACCTTATCGCGAATCATTCCTTCCAATTGGTCAATCGCCACCACTTCTTGCTCCATCGAATCACGTTCACGCAAAGTGACCACGCCTTTTTCCAAAGTATCAAAATCAACCGTCACGCAGAAAGGCGTACCCGTTGCGTCCTGACGGCGATATAGTTTTCCAATCGAACCTGTGTCATCATACATGCAATTGAAAGACAATCGCAATTGATTATAAATTTCTTTTGCTTTGCCGACGAGTTCTTCGTTGTTCCGCTTGAGCGGCATGATGGCGCACTTGACAGGTGCCAAAGAAGGAGGCAAACGCAACACGTCTCGCGTGCTGCCATTATCTAAAGTTTCCTCAACCAAGGCATTGCTCATCGTCGCCAAAAACATTCTATCTACCCCAATCGAAGTTTCCAAAACGTAAGGCACATAATTCTCATTGGTCTTTGGGTCGAAGTATTGCAATTTCTTTCCAGACAACTCCTGATGTTGATTCAAATCAAAATCAGTTCGAGAGTGAATTCCTTCCAATTCTTTAAAACCAAAAGGGAAATTAAATTGAATATCAACTGCCGCATCTGCATAATGCGCCAAATTATCATGGTCGTGATAACGTAAATTTTCTTCCCCGTGACCGAGCGCCAAATGCCACTTCATGCGCGTTTCTTTCCAATGCTCGTACCATTCTTTTTGGGTGCCGGGTTGAATGAAAAATTGCATTTCCATCTGCTCAAACTCTCTCATTCTAAAGATGAATTGTCGAGCTACGATTTCATTTCTAAATGCTTTTCCGATTTGTGCGATACCGAATGGCAATTTCTGACGCGTCGTTTTTTGCACATTTAGGAAGTTGACAAAAATACCTTGAGCCGTTTCGGGGCGCAAATACAACTTGCCTTCTTCACCCGCGATATTTCCCAACTGCGTCGAAAACATCAAATTGAATTGGCGCACATCTGTCCACTCTTTTGAGCCACTCACTTCGCAAGCGATTTCATACTCTTCGATTTGTGCTTTTAAGTCAACCATGTCGCCCTCGGTCATGGCTTTCGCCAAACGAGCTGCTATCTCATCGATTTTTTTCTGACGCTCAATGATTCGACCATTCGTCTCGCGAAACTGTTTTTCATCGAATGCATCGCCAAAACGCTTTTTCGCTTTTACGACATCCTTTGTGATTTTCGCTTCAATCTTCGCCATGTAATCCTCGATCAAGACATCTGCTCGATAGCGCTTATTCGAACCTTTATTATCTACCAGTGGATCATTGAAAGCATCCACGTGACCAGAAGCCTTCCAAGTTTTCGGGTGCATGAAAATCGCTGAGTCGATACCGACGATGTTTTCATTCATCTGAACCATCGACTTCCACCAATATTCTTTGATGTTATTTTTTAGAAGCGAGCCGTTAGGACCATAATCATAAACCGCCGCCAAGCCATCATAAATCTCGCTTGACTGATAAATGAATCCGTATTCCTTACAGTGTGAAACCAGTTTTTTAAATAAATCGTCTGCCATGTTTCGTAATTACCCATTTGCCGAAAGGCAAAAAATCGAACAAAAAATCTGCTCGAAGAGGGGATGATTTTTAGTGAAAAATATTTGACTTTACTACGTGTTCAAAGCCTTTTTAGTTCCTCTCCCTTTCGGGAAATACGCAAACATAAAAAGGGCGCACAAAGTTGGTGCGCCCTTTCCTCAATTCCAAAAGTATTCGGAATTTGTTTTATGTATGAAATCCGTCAACCGTCCAGCGAAGCGACCGTCAACCGTTTTGAATTTATCTGAACAAGCTTCTCAATAATCCGCCGCCCACTTTACTCATGATATCATCAACAGCACTACCGTCGCCGTCAGCGTCTAAAAACTTATTAGCCATGTCAAACAATGGATTGCCAGAGCTTCTTCTTTGGTGAGTTTGTTGGTTCAACAAATTCGCCAATCCTCCTACGTCAAGGTTGTTCTGACGTTTTTGCTTTCCTAACATACCCATCAAAACAGGTGCTAACATAGTCATCAAGCTACCTGCCTGATTGCCACCCAAACCACTCATTTTGCTAATCATATCGACAGCGCTGCTTTGGTTGTTGCCCAAAAGGTGCTTCAAAATACCTGCGCCGTTGGCTGCACGTGGGTTGATACCTGCGGTGTTGCCACCGATGAGGTCATCCAAATTGTCAAGAACACCACCATCGTGGTCATTGTCCAAAGCATTCAAAAGAGAAGAAGCTCCCTCTTGGCTTTTTGTATTCTTCGCTAAAGCGCTCATCAAGGTAGAAAGCACGCCGTCAGTAGCAGTACTTACTTGTTGAGGGCTTCCGCCAATTTGTTTTGCGATTTGCTGCATGGCAGCTTGTCCTAATTGTCCTTTTACTAAGTCCAGTAAATCCATTTGCGTGATTTATTATTAATTTAAAAAATATAGAAGTTATTTAAGGCTCCTGTTCAAGCTGCAAAATCATGCTTTTGAAACCTGAATATAACTTCTTGAGTCGCGAATATAGTAATTCAACTACGATTCACCTTTTTTGGGACAAAGAGAATGCCGAGGTGTCACATATATCAACAATACCAATTGTTAAGAGGATTGTAAAACTTCATCTCCCCAGCTCATTGGGTACAGTTTGTTACCTCGCCACTCCCCAAAAACCTGAATTGGATTACCGCCACTAATCGCCAACATTTTCCAGCCCATCAAATCTTTTACCTGCATAGGAATGGCTGCTCCTGACTCGTCTGCCAAAAACCAATCTTCATCTTCAAAAACTGGAATTGCCTTTTCAAAAAAAGCAGGAAAATTAGTCATCCAAGGATTTTTGGCTATTGCTTCGGCAATTGCTTTTTGAAACTTTTCAATGGTTTGAAATCCATTAATCACAGGCGGTTCGGAAGGCACACCTTCCTTTGCTTTTAAAATTGCCCTTTGCGGAAAAACAGAAGGATAGAAAACTAATCCGCCTTCGAAAGCATCGCCTACTTTCCAATGGTTGTCAAAACCCTGATTGCCAAAAGCAAAGTCGAGGAGGAGGGCAGATTCGCCCGTGTTTTCGCCCATCAGCCAGGTGCGCCGCACAGTGAGTTGTTCTTCCCTTCCGGTAAATACGCCCATCACTTGCCAGATGTCCCAAGTGCCTTCTTCGGCGAGTAGATTGTCTTTTTTGATGTTGACGCCAGCGAGAGTCAAAATTTCAGTTTGAAAGAGTGGGGGGAGGGTTTCTACTTTTTTTAAGCCGTTCATGAGGAGGTATAATTCGCCGACGGTGACCATGACTTGTTCGTGCCAGTTGTCTTGCCCTAAAACGGGAATTAGCCCCCGCAATCGTCTGCCAATGCTGCCGAGTTTTGCATCGACCATTCGAGTGGAGATGTTGAAGAGGCGTTCTGCGCCTTGCGACTCCAGCGAGGCGATTCCTTCGCGCATGAGGTCTTCGAGCCATACTTCCAACTCAATCAAACCCGATTTCATTTCAGCGATTCGTTTCTCAGTAGTGATAGTGGAAGCGTCCCATATTTTTTCTTTTTCCTCTCCCTCCCGAAGTGAATTCGGGATGTCCGCATCCTCATATTCGACGAAAGTCGGATCTGCATCTGATTTAGCCTTAGCAGCGCGCTTATCACGTTTTTCCAACCAACTTTCGATTGATTCGGGAATTTCGTTTCCAGCTTTGAAAGAGCCATTGTTTTCAAAAAGAAGCAAGCCCAAACCCAACGCATGTTTGCAAGGAAACTTCCGACTCGGACACGAACATTTAAACCCCGGTCCATGCAAATCGACTGCTACAATGAATGGTTTGCCAGGTGTTTTGTACTCGCCCCAAACGGCTCGTTCATTACCCTCCAAATTATCCCAACGCCAGACGTTGGCGCACTGTCGCGCGCGCTCCGTGTTGGTCTCATCGGAAGAAGTTGCCAGCAGTTGTTGTTTGGTGAGTATCATTTGTTTTCCTTCACTGTTCCTCAACGCCAAAGAAAAGGAAATCAACTAACAATTGAAAAGTTCATTTTCCTATCCTTCTAATATTTTCTATTTTTGACCTACTCCAATGAGCCTATAAACGCGCTCAAATATGCAAAACGAACTTTTCGGTATCCCCAATTTGGACATTTATTTGGTCATGGGGATTTTGATTTTCTTCGGAATACTTGAGGTCATTTCTGGCTATCTCCATCGCACCCAGCGCAAGTCCGATGATTGGATTCAAGAACTTGGTGGTTTTCTCACTTTGTCATTGGCGATTAAGCCGTTGATTGTGGGAAGTGCCTATTTTTTAGGAACTCAATTTTTTGGAGCAACCCAAGGGGTTTTGAACGCAATGAGCCTTTGGATTACTCTTCCGGTTTTCCTACTAGTCGATGACTTTTTGCAATACTGGTATCATCGCTCTGCTCATGAATATCCTTTTTTGTGGAAGCTCCATCGCGCCCATCATCAGGCAGAAGAAATGGGCTTTTTCATTTCCTACCGAAATGCAGGTTTGTATTATTTGCTCATGCCGAATATTTGGTGGGTAGGAATATTTACGTTCTTGGGCGGAGGGCTAGCAGTGGCTGCTGGTTTGGTAATGAAACAACTCGTAATTATTGGCTCGCATAGCACGGTGACTTGGGATTCGATTTTTTATGAAAATAAATTTCTGAGTCCATTCATGACTGTGATTGAGCGGATTATCATCACGCCCGCCTTCCATCATGCCCATCATGGGAAAAGCAAATTGGACGGCGTGAGCGATCCAAATGGCAATTTTGGAAATATGTTTTCGATTTGGGATCAGCTGTTTGGGACAGCGGTTTTTACGCGCCAATTTCCAAAAGAGTACGGCTTGATGAACGACCCAAAAGAGCATTGGACGGCTTCTTATTTTTACCCAGTCATCACTGCCGATGATAAAGAAAACGAGATGTCTCGCGGATATGAAAAAATTTCTACCGCTTTCGCGGAACCGACTTTCGTCGAATTAGAAAAAGGTAAAAATTATCTTTACTGCCAGTGCGGGTTTAGCAAAACCCAACCTTTCTGCGATGGCTCACATCATGGCACCAAAATCAAACCATTGTTATTTACAGTAAAGCGAACCGGAAAAGTGAAGTTATGTAATTGTAAATTGACACAAGGAGCGCCGTTTTGTGATAATTCGCATGATAATTTTAATGCCTGAATTGATTGAGCGAATATTCGCCAATTAATTCTTACCTTCGATTTCAAGCCATTTAAAATTAAATAATTCGCCCGTTCTCTATTCAAAAATTTTTGGATTACATTTCCAAAATAAAACGAAACTATGAGCCAAAAAATACGCTCCACCATCTTAGGCACAGGCCACTACCTACCTGATAATATCGTCAAAGGTTCAGACTTTCTAAACCATCAATTTTTAAATAGAAAAGGAGAACCTTTTGATGCTGAAAATAAAACGATTATCGAAAAATTTCATGGTATCACCGGCATTTCCGAAAGGAGATATGCAGATGATGATCAAGTTGCTTCTGACCTTGGTTTTTTGGCAGCAGAAAAGGCAATTGAAGATGCAAAAATAGATAGAGAGGAATTGGACTACATCGTGGTAGCACACAATTTTGGCGACGTAAAAAAAGGAAATATACGAGTAGATTGTATGCCTACTCTGGCAGCAAGAATTAAGCAGAAACTAAAAATCGAAAATCCATATTGCGTGGCTTATGACTTGCCTTTTGGTTGTCCCGGTTGGGTCGAGGCAATGATTCAAGCAAACTATTTTATTAAATCGGGTGATGCTAAAAAGGTGTTGGTAATCGGTACCGAGACACTTTCAAGAGTCGTCGATCCGCATGATAGAGATAGTATGATTTACGCAGATGGTGCTGGAGCAACGATTTTAGGAGCGACAAATTCAGAAGATGGGATTATTGCTCACTTGACTCGTTCTGATACTATCGACCACGCCAAATTGCTTTGGATGGGGGAGTCTTATAAAGAAGGTTTTGGAGACGATCTTTTCATAAAGATGGAAGGTCGGAAACTATATAACTATGCCCTTACTCACGTCCCGCCTTTGGTAAAAAAATGTATAGAAAAAGCAGGCATCGAAGTCACTGATGTGAAAAAAGTACTCATCCATCAAGCCAATGAAAAAATGGATGAAGCGATGCTCCAACGACTTTTTAAGTCCTACGGAATCCCAGAGGTGCCCGAAGGAATCATGCCCATGATTATTGAAAAGATGGGGAATAATTCGGTAGCCACTGTTCCAGTGCTTTTGGATCAAATCTTAAAAGGCGAACTCGAAAACCACGAAATCAGCAGCGGTGATTATATCATTTTTGCCTCTGTGGGAGCGGGGATGAATTGCAATGCGATAGTTTATAAAGCAGGTTAAAACTTTTTAACGGTCATTTGTAATTCGCTGATATCTTGGCTATACACGCACATGATTTAGAAAAAGTGGCTCCTTCAATTTCTTCTTTGACTTTTCCATCCTTTGTATCAATTTCGATTGATTGTATTTGCTTTTTTGAGATGGCTTGTAATGTTTTATCATTTCCTGTAAAGGAGAAAAGCATCTTGCCTCCGCAATTACTCTTTTCCTTGTTTTGAAGTTGCAGAAATTGATTGTATTCGCCAAATCGCAATTTCACATAATCGCCAAATCTGACACAGGTTTCGTTTAGCATTAACTCCAAAGATACCCCTTTGTTTTTGTCAAAAAACCATTGATAAGTAAATTGATTCTCTTCGCCACTTGTTTGTCGAACAGAGTGAAAAGACAATGACTTAGAAGCTAAATTGATTTTTGATTTGATAAGTGATTTACAAGAGTTTTTATCTCGTTGATTAAAGTTAGCAGTTGTATTGCTAACTTTCCAGGTGCCGTCCTCATAAAGAAGAACTGATTTTCCACTTTGAGTAGTGGCTGTTTCTTGCGCAAATGAAACCAATACTAATCCCATTGCCAATATGGACGAGAGGAGTAACTTTTTCATGTTTTTGTGTTTGAAGACAATTTAAATTGGTAACTATTGTCCTCATTCAATTTGTTTGGAGTACTTGTTGGGTTTGTAAAAGTAAAAATAAATTTAGTTTTAAACAAAATACTTTCACATCTCTTTAGACTTTTAAATTATATTTGGGTAACATGTTAAAGCTATACGCCAAGAAAGGAAGGATAGAAGCAGGCTGCGATGAAGCAGGGCGTGGTTGTCTTGCAGGACCTGTTTTTGCGGCAGCTGTGATTTTGCCGAAAGGCTTCAAAAACAAGGTCTTAAATGACTCCAAACAACTCTCTGAAAAAAATCGAGATGAACTAAGGCTCATCATCGAAGCCGAAGCTGCTGCGTGGGCAGTAGCGAGTGTCAGTCCGAAGGAAATTGATAAAATCAATATTCTAAACGCATCCTTTTTAGCCATGCATCGAGCAGTGGCGGCTTTGAAAATCAAACCTGAGTTTCTTCTGATAGATGGTAATCGCTTCAACCCATTTGAAGATTACGATTACGAATGCGTAATCAAAGGCGATGGCAAATTTGCTTCAATCGCCGCCGCTTCGATTTTAGCCAAAACACATCGGGACGAATACATGCTAAAGCAATCAAAAAAGCATCCCCAATACGATTGGCATACCAACAAAGGCTACCCCACCAAAGCACATCGTGCAGCTATCGAAAAATTTGGTGCTACTCACCTACACCGCCACTCTTTCAAATTGCTGCCCGATCCGGTTCAATTAGAACTATTTTAGAGAAATCGACTATTTTTGAAAAAAAATCACCTAATGAAAGACTCAAAATATTTATTGGCATACTCTGCTCCTGTGCTAATGTTTTTAGGCATTAAGTGGGGTGGATGGTGGAGCTACGCATTCATAATTGAGGGGTTTGTGCTGCTGCCACTTTTAGAGTTGTTTTTACCGACTTCCGTCGAAAACACACCCGCAGAGCAGGAGGAAACCCGTTCTAATCTATTCTTTTTTGATTTCCTGTTGTATCTGCATTTGCCGATAATTTTGGGGTTGGTGTGGTTTTACTTTTCGACTATTTCAACTACCGCTTTGGCAACTTACGAATTGGTGGGTATGACCGCAGGAATGGGTGTTTTATTGGGAACATTTGGAATTAATATCGCTCACGAATTGGGGCATCGCACCAAATGGTATGAGGTGCTTATGGCTCGCTTGCTGCTATTGCCCAATCTCTATATGCACTTCACCACAGAGCATAATTTAGGACATCACAAAAACGTCGCAACACCAAAAGATCCTTCCTCAGCTCGCTTTGGCGAAATGATTTATACCTTTCTTTTTCGCTCTGTTTTTGGTGTTTATCGCGAAGCATGGCAACTTGAAAATCGCAGATTGGAACGCGCAGGTCTTTCCATTTTTCACTGGAGCAATCAGATGATTTGGTTTCAAGTGATTCAGCTTGGGTACTTGATTTTGGTGGGATGGGTTTTTGGCTGGCAGATAATTCCTTTTGCAATTGCCATCGGCATCGGCGGCATCTTCATGCTCGAATCTGTCAACTACATTGAACACTACGGCTTGCGCCGAATGCAGTTGAAAAGCGGTCGCTACGAACCCGTTCAGCCGTACCACTCCTGGAATTCAGAGCATGCAATGGGGCGTATTTT
>CALCJP010000266.1 GCA_937967625.1 uncultured Saprospiraceae bacterium | reverse complement strand
CCCTTCTGTGTTTTGGTATCAAAATTGAATTTCTCTTTCTGTGACTGTATTTATTGAAAATACTATCACGAACTCACTCAAAAAAAAACTCAGCTGCACTTTAAGAATAAAGATCCCCATCTTTTTAAAACTGGTCTCAATTCACTTTTTCACTTTTATTAGGTAACTGTTTTAATCAATTAAACGACCGGGTTTATGAAAATTTTCTACTACACCTTAGTGGGCTTCTTATGTATTGCCCAATTTGCTTTTTCACAAGAAATCAGAACTATCGACGGAAGAGGTAATAACCTCAATCACCCCAATTGGGGTGCTGCTCATACTCCAATTGAGTGGGATGCTGCACCTGCATATTCAGATGGCGTTTCTGAACCATCGGGGTTGGATAGATACAATGCGCGAATGATTAGCGACATGCTTTTCGAGCAAAACGGAGCAGATCTGATTGACCCAGATGGTGGCAGTAATTTTGTTTGGGCATTCGGTCAGTTTATAAGTCATGAGATTTCGATGTTGCCAGACGCAATGGACGAACCCATGCATATTCAATTGGCAGATGAAGGTGGTTTGATTCCCGTTTATCGGTCCATGCCAGTTAGCGAAGAATTATCACCAGAAAACCCAAGGACTCCTCTTAACGTGGCTTCTCATTGGATTGATGGAAGCGCCATTTATGGTTCCGATTCAAGAACAGCTAAATGGTTGAGAACCCGCAAGGGAGGCAAGCTAAAAATGTCCTCAGGAAATCTATTGCCTTTCAATACCGTTTCGAATGAGTTTGATGAAGCAATCGACCCGTCTGCCCCTAAAATGACCTCAAAAAATGGATATGTAACCAGAGCATTTGTAACCGGTAATCCAAACGTTAATAACAATCTCCTCTTAATTTCCTTGCAAACTATTTTTGCCAGAGAGCATAATCGTCGCTGCGATGAACTACAATCAGAAAATCCATTATGGAGCGATGAAAAGTTGTATCAGGAAGCAAGAAGATATGTGGGGGCATTGATTCAAAATATACTATATCATGAGTGGTTGCCATCGGTTGGAATCGAATTGCCTCGATATTCGGGCTATCAGGATAGTTTAAGCCCTCAGCTCACAAGTGCTTTTACTTCGGCTGCGTTTTCGTTTTTCCCGACACTTATTCCTCAAGAATTAAAGCGTTTAGATAACTATGGAAATCCGTTTGAATATTTCGATTTGCAATTGAAAAATTCTTTTTATGACCCAGTCTATGTGCTTAGAAAAAACGGAGTCTCTCATCTATTAAAAGGTATGGCTGCTCAGCCTCAGCAAAAACTCGACTTAAAAGTAGTGGAAGACGTCAGAAATCTCGAGGCTACTGATGGAACCAATATGCTTTATGATATAGCGACTATTCAAATTCAAAAAGGAAGAGAGAGGGGATTGGCAGATTTTAATTCAATTAGAGCTGCTTATGGATTAGATAGATTGAATGATATTTCTCAATTGACTTCGGATCTCTCCCTTTCGGGAAATATGAATGAAGCTTTTGGAAGTATCGATAATATCGATCCCATCATCGGTTTTTTGGCGGAAGCCGAAGAAAGCAATGAGTTTTTTGGGGAAACCATGAAAAAAATTATTGAAGAGCAGTTTTTAGCATTAAGAGATGGTGACCGTTTTTATTATCAAAATGATCCAGCTTTTACAATCAATGATATTTTGGAAATCAGATTAACCACTCTTTCTCAAATTATTCAGCGCAATACGGATATTGAACTTTTGCAAGATGATGTATTTAAAGCCACACCGCATGAAGATTTGACATTTTCAATGATTAAGAGAGATTTAGATGTAGCAGTTTTCCCAAATCCCACGGATGGCAATTTTAATTACGTAGTCCGCTCAGAGAAAGCTGGCGAAGCAGAAGTACAATTAATTGATTCAAAAGGAAGAACTTTAGATGTGAGAAAAGTTGAAGTAGTCGAAGGGCTAAATGTTTTAAATCATAAAATAAAGACTAACGAGCCTAATGGATATTATCATCTAAAAATTCATTTAAATAATAGAATGGGTAATACCACTTTGCTAAAGGTGGATTCATATTAAAATAATTTTTTATTAATATTTTTTAAAAATGAGCCTTTCCAAGTCAAACTTGGAAAGGCTTTTGCATACTCACTATTAAGGAATGGAATTATACCTCTTTTTGGGTAGAACATCATTTCTCATTCTTTAACCATAACAAAATCTATCGGGTACCGTGAAAGTAGTAATAGCCGAAGATCACCAAATATTTGTCGAAGGATTAAAAACGATTTTAAGTACAAGCGACGAGAGAGAGTTTGAGGTAGTAGATATCGCAGGTACCGGAAAAGAGTTGGAAAAATCACTTCGCTCCCATGCCGCAGAACTCCTGTTCTTAGATCTGAATATACCGGAAGGTGACGGATTAGCGATGATTCCCAAATTAAAAGATAAGTATCCTGATTTAAGGATAATTGCTCTTACCATGTTTGACGATCCCAAGATCGTTAAAACCGCATTCAAGTCTGGTTTAGATGGGTATATCCTTAAAGGAAACCCCATTGAGGAAATTTTTGAAGCAGTTGATGAAGTGCTTGAGGGTAAAACCTATTTGGGTGATGGCGTAATAATTAATTTATTGCCAGGCGAAGAAGGTCCGAAACGCAAAAAAGACATTACTGAATTTGTAACCAAATTCATGCAAAAATATCACCTAACTGCGCGTGAATTGGAGGTTTTACAATTGATTTCGCAAGCATTGAGTAATAAGCAAATTGCTCAAGCGCTCTATATCAGCGACCAAACAGTGAGTGTCCATAGAAAGAATATTATGCGAAAATTAGGTGTTAGCAATACTGCGGCGCTATTAAAGTTAGCGTACGAAAACGAATTGGTTTAATAGAGATAGTCTCGAGGATATATTAGTAAAATACCCCTTTCAGGGTAGGTTCTCATATATGTAGAAGGATTATCTTTGCAGGGTCGAAATATTAAGTTGATTTTGGCTCCTATATTATTTTGAAATAGGAATTTTCCCATGAACTACAAGACTTACACATTACATCCAGTCCAAACTTTCCCCTGTCCGAGTTTTAATGTAGTTCTTAAAAATGGAAATCTGAATTCGTCAGATTATTCATGAAAAAGCAAATGAAGTATTCTTTGCTGCTTCTGAATATAATGAATTTTTTTCCAATTAACCTTTCATCTAAATGAATGTAATGACATTCATTTCAGATGTTTTTTGATATGTATAATCTTTAATCAAATTATAATTTCTAACTATTATCAACAAATTGTAATCTTATGAAAAAAACGAGTTTTACTCTTAAGAATTCGTTAGTGTGGTTTTGGGTGTTTGCAGCAGGGTTGCTTACGAGCGGTTCTTTGCAAGCACAATGTTCATTGGCATGTAATGACAATGTGCAAATTTCAATCGCACCTGGCGCATCTGTCTGTGATTTAAATGTAAATCTAGACATGCTATTGGAAGGACATGATGATCAATATCTGTTCGATCCAGCAGGCACTTGTATGGCTGACCATGGAGTCATTGAAGTTCGTAATGGAGCTTCTTTAATTCATACTTCAGGTCAATTAACTGATGTTTCTACCACTACCACAATTGATGGTCAGTCTTGGATTGGTAGAACTTTGACTACTAAGGTTAAGTTGCATGATGCAGCGGGCAACCTTATCAACTCCTGTTGGGGTTCAATCAAAGTAGAAGACAAACTTGGACCTCAGTTTAACTGTGAAGTTGATTTTCTTGGGAAAGGAGGTGTTTCCCTAGATCAGGACGGAGTAGTTGACGCTGCTGTAACTGTTGACTGTTCAACTGATTTGAGCACTATTCCTGCTCCTACCTCAGTTGACAACTGCGATCCTTCTCCTTTCGTTTACCTAAGTAATGAGTCATCTGTTGGTGACATTTGCGGTAATGGAATCACTCTTACACGTGTTTATGGTACAACTGATGTTCATGGTAATGAAGGAAATACTTGTACTATCACGATTACAGTATTGCAGCCTTCAGTAGAATTTCCAGACGATGTTACTTGGAGTTGCCAGCAATATGCTGCATTCCCTAATGTTGTTGACGCTATTGGTCTTCACCCATTGATTATCGCTAATGCAGCTTCAATGGATCAATCACTTCTTTGTTGTATCACTGGTAATGGTGGAGACGACATTGCAGGTGTAGATCCTTATGGAGCAGGCATGTATTGGAATGATGGTGAGGATTTAGATGTTACTTTAGATCCACTTTACAATGATGATGTTGACAATCCAATCACAGATGGTAATCCTGCTTGTGGTAATGCAACAGGTCAAACTGATGAAGATGATTGTATTGCTAACTTCGGCTACTTGGTAGGATGTCCTTATCTTCAAGATTGTGATATTGCTCCACCAACAGCTCATGCACCGCAAATTATTCAGGTACCTATTTACCAAGGACCATTTGCTCCAACACCATATCCATCTAATCACCCAATTCGTGGTTTAGAGGATGCTGATGTTTTAGCTGTAACTGGTTCAGGTGAACCTAATGTAGCTGGTTCTAACTGCAATTTTGCAGTAACCTATAGTGACCACCTTTTAGAGGCATGTGCTGGTTTAGGTACAACTGGTCCAGTATTCAAAATCTTAAGAACTTGGACTGTTTTGAACTGGTGTACTGGTCAAACTTTAACTGATGTTCAAATCATCAAAGTATTAGATAGAAAAGCTCCGACTATTTCATTTGACGCAAGTTATAATGATGAATTAGTTTCTGATCAATCTACAGGAGGTTCTCACCCACAATGTGCTTCAAGCGGATTGATTGATGTTCCTTCATTTGCGGATGATTGTAGTGGTGTTGCTGCTGTAAGAGTATTTACTCCTGCAGGAGAAGCAACTCCAGTTGAAAACGGTGGTGTTGTAGTTGGTTATAGAGTTGGTGCTCCATATTTAACAATGGGAACTCATACAATCACTTATCAAGTAGAAGACGGTTGTGGAAATAGAACTTCAGTGGACAGAGAAATTACTGTGGTAGATGGTATTCCTCCAATTCCAGTATGTAGAGAGCTGACTCAAGTTGCTCTTGGTGGAGAAACTGGAGGTGTAACTTCAGTAGGTGCTCAATTTTTCAATGAGGGTTCATATGACTATTGTAGTTCTGTTTACTTTAAAGTAAAAAGAATGGATCGTTTTAGTTGCGATAAAGCTAATGTGGATACCAATGGTGAAGAAGCAGACCCTACTCGTACAAATGATGATCAAGAATGGTTTGATGATAAAGTGAAATTTTGTTGTGAAGACATCGGAGATACTGTAATGGTGATTTTGAGAGTATATGATGTTGATCCCGGTACTGGAGAGATTAATACGAATTCAAGTGCAGCAAATGGTTTTACTCATAGAAATGGAAGAAGAAATGGTATCTCATACAACGATGCTTTTCTTAATGGCTCATTCAACGACTGCATGATCGAGGTAATCCTCGAAGATAAAGTACGCCCAACATGCGTACCACCAGCAGACGTATGGATCAACTGTAACGATTTACCAGACAATGTTGATTACACAGATACTGATCAATTAGACGCAAACTTTGGGACTGCATTAGCTCTTGATAACTGTAACTCAGATATCGAAGAGTTAAATCCAAATGTTGATGTTGATCTTTGTGGTGTAGGAACTATCAGACGTTCTTTCAGAGCAGTTGATGAGTACGGAAATCGTTCTATCGGAGCATGCCGTCAGACTATCATGATTATGCCAGTTAACAGCTACAAGTTGTTAGTACCTGGTGATTTCGAAGAAGAGTGTGATGACGCTTCTCCAAGAGATTTCGAATACGAAGAATATGCTTGCGACTTAATCGCAATCAATAGCGAAGACAAAGAATTCCCAGTTTCATCTAATGGTGAATGTAAAAAAATCATTAGATCTTGGTCTTTGATCAACTGGTGTGAGTACGATGGATCTTCTAACGCATTGGTTCTTCCTCGTTTAGACTTGAACCTTGACGGAAGACCTGGTGATGGTGAAGGTGGAAGTACAAGTCCTGTAAGACACCTTGCTGCTCACATGTGGGTTTCTAACGGAGATATCATGATTTTAAATGATAATCCTAATAACACTTTGCCTTCAACTGGATACTATACTTACGAGCAACACATCAAAATCTTTGATAACACTGCTCCAGATGTAAGTTATAACGGTGACACTGAATTCTGTGGTGGTGATCTTGACCAAGACCCATGTACTGGCCAGGTTGATATCGATCCAACCGTAAGCGATTTATGTACTGCTGTTTCATACAGATGGGAGTTAAGTGCATTTACTACTTCTTTTGGTACTGCTGATTTCTCAGGTAACGGTGCATTGTCAGGACGTTACCCATTGGGTACTCATACAGTAAGATTCTATGTAGAAGATGAGTGTGGAAATATCTCTCAATTTGATGTTACATTTGAAATTATTGACTGTAAAGCACCAACACCAGTTTGTCACAATGGATTGTCAATTGACTTAATGCCTTGGTCTGGTATGGTTGAACTTTGGGCTGTAGATTTCGATGCAAGTAGCTTCGATTACTGTCACCCATTGAAATTCAGAATCAATAGAGTTGAAGATACAAACGGTGACGGATTCATTACTAATGATGATTACCAAACTACTGTTCCTCAATTTGATTCAATCCAGTTGACATGTGCTAATGTTGGAACATTAACTAACGTACAGTTGTGGGTTGGTGAAACTTCTACTGACGATGTAAATAACTGGGACTACTGTGTAACTTACATAGAAGTTCAAGATAACAACGGTGTTTGTTCTGGTTCAAGACCAACAAGAATTGTTGGTAACACTAAAACTGAATTAGGTGCTGACGTTGCAAACGTTGATGTAGCTATCAGTGGCGGAATGACCAGTTCAATGACTACTGCCAATGACGGTTCATTCGGATTCAACGGATTGACTCCAGGTGGTGACTACACTGTTACTCCTAACAGAAATGATGATGTAAGAAACGGTGTTTCTACTTACGATTTAGCATTGATTAGCAAGCACGTATTGAGTGTTGAGTTACTTGACTCTCCATACAAAGTGATTGCTGCTGACGCTAACCGTTCAGGAAATATTTCTACACTTGATTTGGTAGCTATCCGTAAAGTAATCCTTTGGGTTGCTAACGATTTCCCAGGAAACACTTCTTGGAGATTTGTTGACAAAGACCAAATCTTGAATCCAACGAATCCTTTTGCTAACTCAATCATTGAGGTTAAAAACTTCAATAACATTAATGGAGAAGCGAGAGCTGACTTCATCGCTGTTAAGATTGGTGATGTAAGTGGAGATGCTGAGCCTCAAGACTTAGGTTCAGTTGATGATAGAACTTTCAACGGAGTTTTCGAATTGAATACTCAAGACATCGCTTTCGAAGCAGGTGAAGAAGTTGAAGTAACTTTCACTTCTGAGGAAATGAAAGAAATCCTTGGATACCAGTTCACTATGAACTTTGACAATAAAGTAATCGACTTGAGTGACATCATCGCTGGTGTTGCTTCTAAAGAAAACTTTGGATTGTCAATGGTAAATGAAGGAATCATCACTGCAAGTTGGAATGGTGCTACTGCTGAAAATGAAGTATTCACTTTGAATTTCACAGCTAAGCAAGCAGGTAAATTGAGTCAAGTATTGTCTATCAGTTCTGAGTTTACTCAAGCTGAAGCTTACACTACTGACACTCAATTGAAAAATGTTGGAATCAACTTCGGCGGAACTACTGCTACTGCTGATTTCACATTGTACCAAAACACTCCTAACCCATTCAAGGGCGAAACTACAATTGGTTTCAATCTTCCAGAAGCAGCAACTGCTACAGTAACTGTATCAGACGTTTCCGGTAAGGTAATCAAAGTAGTAAGAGGAGAGTTTGCTCAAGGTTACAACGTAGTAACAATGAATAGCAGCGAGTTAGCAACTGGAGTATTGTACTACCAGTTAGATACTGACAACTTTACTGCAACTAAGAAAATGATTATCGTAGAATAATCAATATGAAATAAAGCAGGGAGGTGAAGCAATCGCTTTGCCTCCCTCTTTTTTACTTTTTGAAATATTGGCAAGCTACTTGTAACGTAGTTATATGATATTATGAAAAATACTTATTTGACTTTTTTGCTCCTTCTTTTATTTGCCTTTACGGCAAATGCCCAAAAGACCATCACGTTGGTCGCTCCTACTTTGGAGTTGAGTAAGGATCAAAAATCAGTAAGTGTTGACATTAAAGTCGAGGACTTTAAAAATGTATCCGGCATGCAATTTACCGTAAGGTGGAATCCGGAAATACTTCAATTTGAAGAAATTGAAAAAAATGGACTCAACTACATGGCAGCCGAAAAGAACTTCGGAACCAATTCAGTTGACCAAGGACTTTTGACATTTTACTGGGTAGATGAATCACTTGAAGGAACAGACGTAGCTGACGGCTACACGATTTTCTCTTTCAGAGCTAAAGTTATTGGCTCAATGGATTCGAATACCACAATAGATTTCGTAAGCACCCCAACAGCCATCGAAATTTCTGACCCTGATTACAATGTGTTTGATGTAGAAGTGAAAAAAGGAATTGTATCAGTCGGAAGCCTAAGCAACACAAAAGACCTAACTAAACCCGATAATTTTTCTATTACCCCAAATCCATTTAAAGAAAAAACCTCAATCCAATTTGAAATAAAAAATAAATCTGAAGTAGAGACGAAAATCTATGCTTTGGATGGAAAGATAATTTTTGAGAAAGTAAATAAATACGGCGCGGGATTGCAACAAATCCAAATTAGTAAAAACGCATTTCCAGCAGCCGGAATTTATCTATTAAGCATTAAAACCGAAGAATTTCAAGTATCCGAAAAACTATTTTTTGTAAAAGATTAAGAAGGATCTTTTAGACGCATTTCAAACTTTACTTTTTATGCCTTTCGGCAAATGACATGTCCCAGTTTATTGGGAACCACATTTAGCGAAAGCGAAAAAAATGAATTGCATCTGTTTCTTCTGAATCTCGAAAAATATTTTCAGAATTTATTTAGCTCACATCCCAAATCCGAGAGTAGTATGAAAAAGTTGGTTACCTTCCTATGGGTAGTATGCCTCATGATAGCATGTAGCGTATCTCTCTTCTCGAATGACCACTCCAATGCGAGTAGTCACAATCCTTTAGATTTCTCTAATTCAAAAAGTTCGGTAGTTCAAGGCACTCCATGTGGGTCTGCTAGTGGATTAGCATTTTTTGGTAGTGATGAAATCGCAAATCCTAGTTCGCAGCATTGCGTTGACTTTTCTGCACAGGGGTTCACGGACATTTTATCGTTTCAATGGACGATGCATTTCGATCCTACCGTAATTCAATTCAACAAAACTGCTGGTAGCGTTGTAACGGTCAATTTACCTATGGGGTCATTAGACACCGCCGCTATTGGTCAGCCTGCCGGCAACGATTTAATCACCATTAATTGGCCTTCGCCAAATTTCAATGGAATTACGGTTCCTGATTGCGAAGTCTTATTTCAATTATGTTTCGATGTAGTTGGTCAAATTGGTGATTCAACAGGCATCACCTTTTCAGGTGA
>CALCJP010000265.1 GCA_937967625.1 uncultured Saprospiraceae bacterium | reverse complement strand
AAAGGCATTACTTACCTCCGTTTTATTTTTTGTGTTAATTGGTATTGGGTTTTCGCAGTGGGAGAAGATTGAACTTCCTGATGAGCAGTTGTATGTCTATGATTTCTTTGAGTACAAAGGGAAGCTGTACTTACGTGAATCTTCTCAATATTTTGTTTCAGATGAAGATTCTATTCATTGGCAGCCTCTCGACTCTGATAGGTTTGGCTCTACTATTATTAGAGATACTGTTTTTGGATTTGTGAGCGGAGACAATGGAAAAACAGATATCATTAGCTCCACAGACATGATAAACTGGACTGTGGAGTCGTCCATTCTTTTGACTCACAACCCGGTTTATCCTTATGCAATCGCAGTAGATTATGATAATTTAATCTACTACAATAGCAGAACAGCTAATAAATTATTTCCTGAATATGCGCTCTTTCAGAGAGATACCATCGTTGATTATTTTAACTCGCAGACTACTGTTTCCTTTTATCAAGGACGGTTAAGTCTTAATCACTATGGCAAGAAGGAGCAAGGCGATATTCAAAATGAAATTACGAGATATCATAGCACAGGAGATCGATTAGAATACGTAGATTATCTTACCGAAATAGGGATTGTGAAAACGCCTGACAATAAAAAATACGTTATCGAAAGAGGTGGTGATTTAAAAGAAAAAATCAGACATGACCAATATCGCTATGTAATTCAAGATAGTAATTTGTTGGCGAAAGCTTTTATTAGAACCGGAACAGAAAGTGTTTTGGAAGGCTTCGATACGATTAGTCAAAACTATTTTATCGCAACCTATTCCGATGACTCACAATGGGAAATCGTTTTTGAATCGCCGGAGGAATATCCTTTCTCTAAGATTAAGGACGAATACTTGTTTGGTAAGGATAGTTTCAATTGCTACGTACTTAATTTAGAGACAGGTGAGTTTAATTCTTACGCTTACGCGAAATATCCCGGACCTGGCTTTTTAGTAGAACGAGGAGATAAGTATTTCTATACCATTAGCCGAAATGGAGTTTGGCAACTAAATGATAATGGAGTGTGGATGCCAAAAAATGAAGGCTTGATTAGTAGATATAACGGCGAAGAACTTTTCATGGACGGAGAGACGGTTTTCACCTACTCAGTTCCCAATGAAAGAATGCATGTTTCCGATGATCGTGGAGCGACTTGGAGAGAATATACCATTCCGCCTGAGTTGATGGATACCCCTCGTCTGAATAATATGGCAAAGGGCATTTTCCGAAAGGGAAATAAATTGGTTTTGGTGCTTAGAGAAGATATTTTTCTTTGTGATGATAACTTGACGAATTGCGAACTGAAAGTCGATGCTTTGTACTCTGTAGAAAAAGCATTTCGACATGGAGATAAAATCATTGCTTATCGCGGATTTGGATGGTTTTATCGGTCAGAGGATTTTGGAGCGACTTGGGAAAAAATTGAAACTGAAAAACTTTTTACACCGACACTTATCCAAAAAAATGACACCCTATCTTTTGTGGATTATAATGGTGAATTTTTCTACTCTTTTGATTTTGGAAAGACTTGGGAGCATGAACCTACCAATTTAGAAAATCGTTATTTTGTTGGATTTGAAAATGGTAATAATTTATTCGCTATCACTAAGAAAAGGCGAAAAGTTAAAGGCATCGGACCATCATACGCTTGGGTTTATTATTCTAAAAAACTGGGCGAAACTACATGGCAAGAAGAGCAGGTGATACCTGTCGGAGGTGAGTATCTTCGGAACTTTTACAGAGATGGTAGCTTTTGGTATTTCTTCGATTCTAAGTACGGACTCCTAAGAAAATCAGACGGTTCTTATTTGCCGCGAAACTTCAGAAGAAAAGGATTATCTACTGACAACTATTCGAGCAAAGTATTAGAAATACTTGGCAATAAAATTTATGCTCATGGAAGTAAAATTGGGCTACTTGAGTTTGAATTGAAGAGATAGCATCGCCCCAATAACTGTCAACCACAATTCAATTCCCCCTGTCCTTGATTGCGGATTCGATTCAAAGAAGTATTTTAGCTTTTTTGAATTGAAGTTGGTTGAAGTTTTAGTTCAGAAGCGAAAATTCATGATTTTGGGTTCTGAAAATTAGTTTTTAAAGCGGTGTAGCTGGGCTACGGCTTTTTAAAAAGTCATTTTCAGGTTCGAAAAGCATGGATTTGCAGCTTGAACAAAAGCTTTAAATAACTTCATAAATCCGCCAATCACATGAAAAAAGCATTACTCTCATTTCTATTCCTTTTTTCCGTTTTAATTATTCAAGCACAAGACACTACCGTCGTCCAAACCCTTCGCTGGGAAGATGATTTTCGAGCTGGCACATTCACCTTTCCAGACGAATCGCCTGACAACTGGGCAAAAATCATCATGCTCTACAATATGCGTTGCCACGACTTAGCAGTCGGTAACGGCGCAGTGGGATGTCGCGAGTGGGATTATAGTTGCAATACCTTCATCACAGACAGTTCGCGAATGGATTCGACTCGAATCATTCATCCGACACATATCATTTCTAATTTTGATAATGTGGTGGGCGATACGTTTAACTTTTCCAACTCGCCCGTTTATAGTTACTTCCAATATGATCAGCGTGAGGTGACTTACACCAACGTCAACTCAGAAACGACGGCAAAAGTGGGTGCTGATGAAGTGCCAATTCCAATGTCATTGGCGAAAACAGTCAGCCGTCAGCAGTTTTTATATACTGCCGATGAGTTGTCAGCAGCAGGTTTTGCAGCAGGCAAAATCACTGGTTTGAAATTGGATGTCGCCATACCCGGCGAGATGAATAACTTTTTTAGAATTCGTATGAAATCAACGGATAAAGAACGCGTCTTTGAGACCGACCCTGACTTGGAAGATTTCACGGAAGTGTATTTTAGAAATACAGATTTCTCCAGCACGGGCGAGCAATTCTTCCGATTTTACGAAAGTTTTGATTGGGATGGAATGAGCAATGTATTGATCGAGTTTAGTTTCACTAATAATGGTTCTACCACCCAGCCTTTCATTCAAGGGCACCAAACCACTGATTTAAAAACCTTACTCTACTCAGGCAGTGCTAACGATTATGTCTTGCAGATTGATGGTGCCGGTGGTGTGCGTTTGCCTAATGAGGTTTATGGATCCATTTCCAATGAAATTACAATTTCTGTTTGGGCAAAAGGCAACGCAGCCGTGCTACCTGTTAATACCTATATTTTCGAAGGCGTTGATGACAATGACGACCGCCAAGTCAATGTCCACCTGCCCTGGAGTAATGGACAAATCTACTGGGATTGTGGTGGCACTGGCGGTAATTTTGATCGAATCAATAAATCTGCCGCTGCTGCGGAATTTGAAGGCAGTTGGGCATATTGGACCTTTACTAAAAATGCCACAACGGGTTCCATGAAAATCTATCGTAATGGCGAATTATGGCACTCCGGCACCAATAAAATGAACTCAATCGACATAAAAAAATTCGTCCTCGGTTCCAACAAAAACGGTGGCGGAAATTACATCGGTCAAGTCGATGGTCTCGAAATTTGGGATAAAGAATTGGACGCTGCGACAATTAGAGAATGGATGTTTTTGACACCCAAACCCGCCCATCCTGATTTCAATAATTTGATTGCCTATTTGCCTTTCGGCGAAGGCAGTGGGCGCATCACCACAGGGACTTCCGCCAATCCCCTTTCGGGAAATTTCGAGGGTGTTCCCTCATGGATTCGACTGCGCGGCAAAGATTTATTCAAAAGCTTTTCGACGCTGACTTTGCGCCCGACGCTAACTTTTGTAAGTGGCGATTATGATGTGGAAGACACCGTGATTACCGTTCGCGACTCGGTTCAAAATAGCCCTAATATGGTGGTTCGCTATTTTGCTGATGGTACTGATTTAGCGGTTCAGGATACTTTGTTTGTGTGGAATACCGAAACCTCTTTTGTCCTTGATGAAAATGGCGATCCGCTTGATACCATTCAATTGATGGCAGATGATGCTTTCAATATTGGGCAGTTTGGCTACTATACTTATCAGCCCTCCAAGTTCGAAATTCTCTCCCTCGTTACTCCTTACGGAAATGGTCTCAACCTCGGTCCAGAAGGAAAAACCTTTACTATTGACGTGACGGATTACGCCCCAATTTTAAGAGGCGAAAAACGCATGTCGCTCGAAATGGGTGGACAAAATCAGGAGGAAATGGACATCAAATTTCTATTCATAGAAGGCACACCTCCGCGTACCGTGAAGAGCATTCAAAACATCTGGCCCTTTCGCAGAGGGAACTTTCAGCAGGTGATAGATGATGTCTTTTTTGAGCCACGTGAGGTAGCTTTAAGAAGTGACGGAGAAATCTTTAAACTCAGAACTGCCGTCACTGGTCATGGTCAAAATGGCGAATTTCAATCACGAAATCACTTCTTAAATATCAATGGCGGCACGAAGGAATTCAACTTCGATGTTTGGAAAGAATGTGGCGATATGCCTATCTATCCGCAAGGTGGCACATGGCTATTTGACCGAGCAGGTTGGTGCCCCGGCGTGCCGACTGATGTCCATGAATATGACATCACGAGCATGGTCAATGCAGGTGGTTCAGTAGAAGTAGATTATGGCGTCAATGGAGGTTTTATGAGTGATGCAAACTATCTGGTTTCCTCGCAATTGGTGACTTACAGCGCGCCTAATTTTACCACTGAGGCAGAGATATTGGAAGTCATTCGCCCGACGACTCAACTCGAACATGCGCGCCAAAACCCCGCTTGCAATGAACCTGCTATCCGAATCAAAAATAATGGCTCCGAACCGCTAACCAGTCTCATGATAGAATATGGCGAACGCGATGGCGCAAAAAACACTTACGAGTGGACTGGCAATCTCGCCTTCCTCGAAACCACAGATATTTCGCTTCCGCTAAATGAGTTTGATTTTTGGACGGTCAGCGATGACCCTGGCGTTTTCGAAGTAACCATCAGCAACCCAAATGGCGGCATGGACGAAAACCCAAACAATAACTTTTACTCAACCCCTTTCGAGCGTCCCAAAGAATTGGAAACAGGCATCGAACTCGAAGTCAAAACCAACAACAACGGTTTCGAAACTTCTTATAGAATCAAGGACATGGATGGCAATGTGCTACTCGATAGAAACGGATTGGCAAATAATACCACCTATACCGATGTGATTGATTTCGGACCAGGCTGCTATACTTTCGAGATTTTTGACTCGGAAGATGATGGCTTGTATTATTGGTTTTGGGAGCAAGCAGGCCCGCCTATAGTACCAAGAGGTCGGGGGTCGATTCGCATGGTCAAACTTTTTAATACCATCAAGTTGCCAGTGCAACAATTTGAAGAAGAATTTGGGCGCTTTATCAGATTTGATTTTACAATTCCGCAGTCGGTTTCTACAGTGGAGAAGGGGGAAGTGGAGTTGTTTAGTGTCTATCCGAATCCGTCTTTCGACGAAATAAATTTAGACTTACGCGGCTTCGAAAATGAAGATTTTACTATTGAGGTTGTTGACTTGAATGGTCGTATTTTATTGCAAAAGCAAATCTCGATTTACGATAGCCAACATGTAGAAACGATTAATATTCAGGAGCTTCCATCGGGTGTGTATTTCACGAAAGTGAAAAATGCAGACAAGTCGTGGGTGAAAGAAATTATAAAACGGTAAACGAATGACGGTCGCTTCGCTGGACGAGAGACGGAAGACGAACGTTGCGACTATTGATTCGAAAATTTGCACAAAAACTGTCTCCCCCGAATTTGTTTCGGGGCAAGCTCTTTGGAGGGAGATCCGCCGCGGCGGAGAGGGTGGAATGACATTTCACGAAAATGATTCTCTCCCAACGCCAACATTAAATCACCCGTACTAAATCATAAAATACAACTCATCAAAATGAAGAATTTATTAACGCTAATCCTTATGCTCTTTTGCCTGCAACTCTTTGCACAAGAGCAGCAGCAGTACTCCCAAATCTCAGTGCTACTTGATGGCGAAAAAACAATCGCCGATCTCGCAGCACTTGGCGTAGAAGTGGATCATGGCGATTACGAACCGGGTAAGTATTTGCGAAATTATTTTTCGAAAGAAGAAATAAAAAAAATAGAAGCTGCTGGTTTTGAGTACAAAATCATGGTGGCAGATTGGGACGCGCATTGGCAAAAAATCCTTGACGGAAGTGTCAAGTCACGAGTAGCGGAATGCGTGCCGACTTCCAAAATCAGAAACTACAAAGTCCCTGATAATTTCATCCAAGACACGGACTATGCGGGCTATTACAGCTATCAGCAAATGCTTGATATTTTGGATGATATGGCTGCTAAGTATCCCGATCTGATAACGCAAAAAGCACCTGTCGGTGATCTTGAAACGCATGAAGGACATCCCATTCATTGGTTGCGGATGTCAAAGAATGCTTCTGTTGATGAAAATGAACCAGAGATACTCTACACCGCACTCCACCACGCACGCGAACCCATGAGTTTGAAGCAGTTGATTTTCTTTATGTGGTATATGTTAGAGAATTATGGAGATGATCCTGAGGTGACTTTCTTGCTCGATAATACGGAGCTATATTTCATGCCATGCCTCAACCCCGATGGCTATCTATACAATGAGCAAACCAATGGTGATGGAGGTGGTTTTTGGAGAAAAAATCGTCGTGATAATGGCGACGGCACTCATGGCATTGACTTGAATCGCAACTACGGTTTTTCATGGGCATTTGATGACATCGGATCGTCTCCTTCGACAGATAGTGATACTTATCGAGGCACCGAAGAATTTTCTGAACCAGAGACACAAGCGGTTAAGGAAATGTGTGAGAAACATGATTTCGTGGTGACGCTCAATTATCATTCACATGGCAATCTGTTGATTTATCCTTGGGGCTACTTGGATACGCCAACAGATGATTCGACAACTTTCAGAAGTATTGCTGATGCGATGACTTTGCAAAATGATTATAAAGAAGGCACTGGCACCGAAACGGTTGGCTACACCGTCAACGGCGACTCCGATGATTGGATGTATGGAGAACGAGGTATTTATGCGATGACCCCAGAGGTAGGTTCCGCTTTTTGGACAGATACTGATGAGCAATTGGACAACGCGCGCTCTAATGTTTGGTCTAACCTCGTGGCGGCAAATATCCCTCATCAATATGGATTTGCATTGGATAAATCAGAACCCGGCATCACTTCCACTGATGGATTTCTTCAATATGAGGTGACGCGTGCAGGACTGGCTTCCGGTGATTTGAGAGTGACCTTGTCTCCGATTTCGCCGGAAATTTTGATGGTGGGTGATTCGAAATTTTACACTTTAGAACTCAATGAAAAAGTATTGGATTCTATCTCATTCAATTTGGCTTCCGATGTCGAAGATGGCGATGAGTTGCTTTTTGAATTGACTGTAGCGAGTGCGAGCATTGCATGGACTGATACGTTGCGCAAGTCCTTTTCACTTGGCTTGCCGCCTGTGTTAGTGGACGATGGCAGCACTTTTGATAAATGGGGAACGGTTGATGATTGGGGTGTTGATACCGAGCATTTTCGGTCAGCACCTTCTTCTATTGCAGACACACCCAATGATGATTATGGTCGCAACGAAGATAACTACATGAAACTCCGAGAGCCATTAGATTTATCTACGGCGCTTGACGCGAAATTGAATTTTTGGGCAAAGTGGGATATTGAAAAATCTTTTGACTACGTCCAAATCATGGCATCAACCGATGATCGAAGCTACACGCCGCTTTGCGGTCGTTACACGGTATTCGGCACAGACAATCAAGACGAAGATGAACCGCTTTGGGATGGCGTGCAAGAAGATTGGGTAGAGGAAGAAGTGAGTTTAAGCGATTATATTGGCAACAGTGCCGTATTCCTTCAGTTTCGCTTGATTTCGGATCGATTTGCTCATGGTGATGGTTTTAACTTTGATGACTTCGCAGTTCAGATTAAAATGCCTGGCTCGACTTTCGTCGAAAATTTAGAAGCAAAAGACTTTATGCAACTATCCGTGCGCCCCAACCCGTCTTCCGAAAACTTCCTTTTGGAAATCATAGACAATCACCCCATCTCGAAAGATGGAACGATTTCCGTTTTCAATGCAGTAGGGCAGCAGATAACTTCTTTTGATTTCAATGACTTGAAAAATAATCACCACCTGACCATCTCCACAGAAGGATGGCAATCAGGCGTTTATTACCTAAAAATAAATTCACCGACCCATCGAACTGATTTGAAAAAATTGGTGTTGATGAAGTAGCGCAAAAAAGAAATCCAAATTTTATTTTCAAAAAAAGAAAGAAAACTTGTTAGTAGAATTTGGATTTCTATCTTTGCGCTCCATTTGAAAGAAGTTTCAAATAAAGAAATATATCGCGGGGTGGAGCAGTTGGTAGCTCGTCGGGCTCATAACCCGAAGGTCGTAGGTTCAAGTCCTACCCCCGCTACTCATTATCAATATAAGTCATTCATAATCAGTGCATTATGAATGACTTTTTTTTTAAGGGGTTGTTATGGGGGTTGTATTAAGTTTTATTGGAGATAAGAAATCTCAATTACTCCCCCTTCGTAATCACATTTAGCTATTAAGTTTTGAATCACCTTTGCCCCAAATTTGTTTTTGGCTCTAAACCTCATGCCTACAAGTAAATGGTTGCCTTTGTCGGTATATGTAGTTTTTATATGTTCAAAACTATCAGGATCGTGCATTGTCTTTTTAAAGTACCTTACTAAGCCACTATGAGAACTATCCCACCCACTA
>CALCJP010000264.1 GCA_937967625.1 uncultured Saprospiraceae bacterium | reverse complement strand
TGAAATTATTATGTTGTATGTTAATAGGGTAGAAAGAGGATATCGAATGATTTATAATGCGAACTAAACCCTCCTATTCTTTCAATAGTATTTTCAAAACTATTATTTAGTACATTCAATTCGCTATTGTCACCTTCAGCTCGAATATCAGTATCTCCTATATTTAAAAAATGATTCAAACTTGTATTTAAACTAGAACTCCTACTGAAAATCCCAGTTTCACATTCGTTAAATGAGGTTATGAATTTTCCAAACCCTTTCTGTTTTAAGATAGTCTGAACTATATCAATACCGATTTCACAATTGTCAAACTTGCAGAACTCTACATCGATGTAACTAAGGAAAGCAGAAATCCCGTTTTCTTGATTAATAAACTCATTTGTTGAGCCTTGTCCAATCGTTCCTGCTCGCCCTTTAATTTCAATTCCTGCTAAGGATTGATTTCGAGTCTCATATGGAGGGTTTAGATTACTGGTACAATCAAATTTAACATCAGCAAAACCATACCATTCCAAACCTTGGCTTTGCTGAAACTTTTCAACAGCTTTCAAACCAATCAAGTTTCGGTTGAAAAAGGCACCATGCAGCCAAATAAAAGATGGGCTTCCAAACTCTTGAACAGCTACTAACGCGTCTTCAATATGAGCATCCTCCATTGTTAAGGTAGAGCTGTTGAATAATTGAATGCCTTGCCACATTTCGTCACAAGCGAAAAACCTTGATTTATAGATTTCCAGCCAGTTCCCATCTTGAACGATAATCTTCTTGTTTGGAGAAACCAGTATGCTGCAATCAATTAAATTAAACAACCAGCTATCAATTATCAAATCTCCTTGAAGAAGAATTTTTTCTCCACTGATAGAAGCGGGTAGACTGCTTGAGTAAACAGTAGCTCCTCCCCAACCAATAACTCTATCAGCAAAGAAAAATGGGTTTTCATTACATAAGCTTTCTCCTCCAGGGATTATAACCGTATCGGTAACTGTAGGAGTGTTATAGAGACTATCACAAAAACTTTGAGAATAAATATTAGGCAAAAGCCCAAACAAAAAAAGCAAACATAAGGGGGGCACTAATAAGTTAAATCTAAATGTGTTTTTCATAGAACATGAATTTTAAGGGTTGAGTAAATAGTTATCACAACCAATGTATGGTTTAATGTTAGAAAAAACAATCATATAATCCGCATTAACAAAAAAGTGCAAAATCAAATCAACTATCTATCTTTGCAAACTTATTTTTACAAAGCGAGTTTTCTTAGCATGATAGAGACAGATATTGCAATAGTAGGCGCCGGACCAGTGGGCTTATTTACCGTTTTTGAAGCAGGGCTTTTGAAGTTGCGTTGCCATTTGATTGATGCCTTACCGATCCCCGGTGGACAATGCGCGGAGATATACCCAAAGAAACCCATTTATGATATTCCAGGTTATCCGACCATTTTGGCGGGGGAGTTGGTGGATAATTTGATGGCGCAGATTGAGCCATTCAAACCGACCTTCACTTTGGGCGAACGAGTCGAAGGACTCGAAAAGCAGGAGGATGGCAGTTTTATCCTCACCACTTCCGATGGCACAAAAATCAAAGCTCCGGTGATTGCCATTGCAGCAGGTTTAGGTTGCTTTGAGCCACGAAAGCCACCGCTCGAAAACTTAGCCCAATTTGAAAAGAAAGGCGTCGATTACATCATCAAAGACCCCGAAAAATTCAGAGATAAGAAAGTGGTTATTGCAGGAGGAGGAGACTCGGCATTGGATTGGTCGATTTTCTTAGCGGATGTTTCGAGTGAGGTGACTTTGGTGCACCGTCGATCCAGTTTTAGAGGGGCGTTGGACTCAGTGGAGAAGGTAATGGATTTGGCGAAAGCCGGAAAAATCAATCTCGTCACCGAAGCAGAAGTGACTGCCCTTTCGGGAAATGGCAAATTAAACGCCGTCGAAATCACTCATAAAAAAGAAGGTAAGAAGAAAACCGTCGAGGTCGATAACTTCATTCCGTTGTTCGGGCTTTCACCCAAATTAGGGCCCATCGCAGAGTGGGGGCTAAATATCACTAAAAATGCCATCGAGGTCGATACGCTCGATTATTCCACGAATGTGGAAGGAATCTATGCCATTGGTGACATCAACACCTATGAGGGCAAATTGAAATTGATTCTTTGTGGTTTTCACGAAGGCACCTTGATGGTGCAGTCGGCATTCAAAAGAATCTATCCAGATAAGAAGTTGAGTTTTAAATACACCACTGTGAATGGGGTGCAAGGGTTTGAGTAAATTTGAATCTGTAGATCCATGTTTACTAAACTTTGAAAGTTTAGTAAACATTTACAACCAGACCTCCTTTCAGAAAATATTTTAGAACCAAAACCTTCAATGAAAGAAAGTATCAACATAACCATTATCGACCGCGAAGATGTACCCCATGAGATTGAAGTCCCACTCGGCATTGATTTGAATCTGATGGAAGTCGGCAAAGGCTCAGAATTGCCCATAGAAGGGACTTGCGGTGGCATGGCGCTTTGCGCTTCCTGCCATTGCTACGTGCAGAGCGAGCATGATATTTTTGACCGCAGTGATGATGAGGAAGACATGCTCGACCAAGCCTTTTTTGTGGAAGACAACAGCCGACTCGCCTGTCAGGTTAAGATGACTGAAGCAGTGGATGGGTTGGTGGTTAAATTGGCTGAGGTGGGGGATTAGTAGTTACTGATTTCGTCCTCGACTACATTTCGACTTCGCTCAATGCGGCGCGCTCGAAGAACGGTTCCCGTAACCGGAGTTCGAGCGGAGCCGAGAACGAAATCAAATAGTTCATCATTCCTCCTCTCCCTGAAACCAACTCGCATACTTCACATAGCTATTCGAAATCCTATTGATGGTTCCATCAAATTGTTCCTGACTTATCTTTTTGACCTTTTTTGCTGGCACGCCTGCGTAAATGTAACCTGACTCGCAGATCGTGTTTTCGAGCACGACGGCACCGGCGGCGATGAGGCAATTCTTTTGTACCACCGCATGATCCATGACGATGGCGCCCATGCCTATCAATACATTATCTTCAATGGTGCAGCCATGCACGATGGCGCGATGACCGATGGAGACATTGTTGCCAATTGTCGTGGGGGCTTTCATGTAGGTGGCATGGATGATGGCGCCATCTTGGACGTTGACTTTATTGCCCATTTTGATGAAATGCACATCTCCTCTCACGACAGATTGAAACCAAAAGCTACAATCATCTCCTGCCGTGACTTCGCCGACGATGGTTGCATTTTCGGCGATGAAGCAGTTGGTTCCAAATCTTGGTTCTTTTTCCCTTACGGGCAATATGGTTGGCATGGTGATTTTTTTTGCGGAAAGATAAAACGAATTGATTCACTTTCGTGAAATCTCCGCATTTCCGCGAAAACTTGTCCCGAACTTGTTTCGGGAGCGGCAATCAATTTTAAAAATAAATCTCCGATGATTCTAAATTAACTTATTTGAAGTTTTACTTTTGCCTCAATATTAAATTCAAAAGAAATAATCAAAGATGTCATACGAATTAACCGGAAAACTCCTCAAGAAATACGATACCGAAAATAAGACGGATACTTTTCAAGCTCGCGAAATGGTTGTTGAGACACAAGACAGCCAATATGTGCAGTTTATTAAGTTTCAGTTGACGCAAGATCGTTGTGCGTTATTGGACGAATTCAATGAAGGCGATCAAATTAAAGTGCATTTTGACCTTCGTGGTCGCGAGTGGAATGGAAAATACTTCACCAATCTAAATGCATGGCGTTTGGAGAAACCTGCTGCCGGTGCGGCGGTAGCTTCTGCTCCACCTGCAAGCGATGATAGCTTCCCTGCTGCTGAACCACCTGCACTTGAGAAAAATGATGACTTACCGTTTTAATTTTTGAGTTCCTATTTCCCGTAAGGGGAAAAGAAAAAGGCGTTACCTCAAGTGAGATAACGCCTTTTTTATGTCTATTGCTGAATTGTGAAAACAATCAAGCAATTCAACAATCAAACAATCTTTCTCTACTCACAATACTGGTCATAAGCCATCTTCAAATTGGCAGCAATGATTTGCGCAGAGCGACCTTCGATGTGGTGGCGCTCAAGGAAGTGTACCAATTTACCATCCTTAAACAATGCGATAGCAGGCGAAGAAGGAGGGTAGGGTAGCAAATGTTCGCGAGCTTTTTCGGTAGCTTCAAAATCTACTCCTGCGAAAACAGTAGCAGTGTGATCAGGCTTTTTGCCATTGTCCATAGAAAGCTTTGCGCCCGGACGCGCATTGGCAGCCGCACAGCCACAAACAGAATTGACGACCAACAAGGTAGTCCCTTTTTGTGCTAACGCTACATCTACGTCTTCAGCTGATTTTAGACCATTGAATCCGTGACCAGTTAGGTCTGCTGCCATAGGTGCTGTCAAGTGTTCTGGATACATATTATAAAGTTTTTTTATTTGTAATTTGTTATATATAAAATATTTTACTATTTTTGTTTCAATTATCTAAACATAATTGTTTAGGAGCGGCAAAAATAAGAACTTTTTACTTGTAAAAATGTTCTACTCTTAGACACAAAAAGGGAACATTTTGTTTCTCTATCTTCACTAAGCAGACTTCTCTGAAAAAACTTCACACAACGCAGCACTTCTGCTGCCGACACACTAAACAAACGTCAAAGCCACAATATTCAAGTTAGATACCCATGTCCATGAACGAAACTTTTTGGTTCATATATGTGACAAAACGAATGGCTTTAAGCACATTATGAAACATTTGTCAAACAAATTATTTTAAACTTTTTGTGTTATTGCAGAAAATTTGATACCTTTGTTGAAACAAAAAATGTTAATTATGAAACTTGAAGTTCTTATTAGCAAGAAAGGGACTAAAGTGGTCAAAGCCACGAACTTACACGCTGCTCTACAACTCCCTAATGACCAGTACGGAAAAAACGTCCGTAAATGGCTCAAGGAAGTGTATGGTTTCCGAGATGGAATCCGCACGCCGTCCCCAATGGTTGACTTTGCAAAGCGATCAACAGACAATCCAGTCGTGTTTGATTACTTCATTACTATTGAGTTAGCCAAATTGATTGCGCTCAACTCTACCAGTAAGGTAAAACGCAAGTTTGCCAACCAATTAAGTGTATTAGACGAAGAAATTTACGAGGAGAAGAAAGAGGTCTCTCCTGAAGCGATATTGGAAGTGATTTCACTTGCAAAGAAGATGGGGTCTGTCAGTTTCCAAGCTGCTAACGAACGTCGCCACCTCGAAAAATATAAATCTGAGAACGGGAGCGCTGCCAACTGGTGGCAATACCGCGAAAACATATTGGGTTACTCTTCCAGTTTTTGGAAAGACGGCGCCCTCTCAAACAAAGAATTGGCAAAAGGTATGTCTCAACGCGAATTACTTTTCAACGCCGACAAGTACGAAACCATCCGCGCAGGTGTGGTGGACTACTACATGTCGATGGGCAAAACTGCCGAAGAAGCTCAAGAGTTGGGTGACTTAGCAAAAACATTTGCCGATAAGTTAGGGCTTGAAGTGTGGGATGACCGCCAAGAAGCAAAACCTCAAGGCGCAAGAGTAAGAGACTTGAACCAAGCAGAGGTGCAACCACAGCAAGTGCTTTGGGCTTCTTAATTCAATAAGATCTTATTTACCTCAATTGAAATGTATAAATCTGGAGGTGTTGGCTTTGCCGGCACCTCCTTTTTCTTTCCCCCTTTCGGAAAATGTAGCGGCTTTCGCCGAATGAAAAAACATTTGACGAAAGTCAAAGTATAAAACACGGCAACACGGCAACACGGCAACACGGCAACACGGCAACACGGCAACACGGCAACACGGCAACACGGCAACACGGCAACAACGGCAACTCGGCAACACGGCAACACGGCAACAACGGCAACTCGGCAACAACGGCATCACCCCTCCAATTCCATTCCTCTGATTTTCTTGCCCGACCCTATATTCCCAACTCGTTCCAAAAGATTTTCAGCATCTCTAATTTCTTTCAAGTTGTAATGTTGAAGTCCGAAGCCTATGAGCAGCATGGCAAAAACCATCTTTACCCATAGCATGGAAAAGAAAGTGGCGAGGATGGTATAGAAGTTGACCAACGATTGGTCGGTGAGATTGAAGTTGAGACCGATGGCTTGAAGGATGATATTCATCACCAAAGTGTCGAGCAACATCACGAAGAGCGCACCGATGATCAGCAATATCATGAAGAGCGCCATCATATTCCAAAAAGAAGTCCCGACCAATCCAAGTGAACGGTTCAGGCTGTTGAAAAGATTTAGATTTTCGCCAATCATGCAGTACATCCAAACGATGATGATGGGAAAAGCAGTGATAAGTAAAATGAATCTCAGCCCTGCCGGAGCCGCCATGATGACTGCCAAAGCAGTGCAGCAAACCACCATTTTACTCAGGTTGACCAACCAGTGGTAGCGTTGCTCTTCATTGGCTTCTTGAGCGACTCTTTGCAATGCCCAAACTGCCACAATGCCAAAGGTGATGCCATTGAGCAGAGGGAGTAAAGTAAAATTCGCATTTTTAAAATAGGAAGAAATAACTTCGAAGATTCGGAAAAAACCACTGCCATCTGAGGCTGCAATGACCAAATCGGAAGGCGAACCATCTCCAAATTGAAACAAAATCCCACACCACAAAGCAGTGGAAGCCAAAGCAGCAATAAAGATGGTTTTGATATATTTTTTATAAACCCAAAAGGTCTCTGAGAAGAGTTGTCCCACGGGTTTTAGTTCTCGAAAATTGATGGCGCGAACGCTATCGGGCGTGATGGCTGTTTTCAATAAATCGGAGTTGAATCCCCTTTTCGCTTTCAGCCAAGGGTATAAAATGAAATACCCCACTACAAATGCCAAACAACTCAAAATAAACAACAACCGAATGATGTCGGGCGTCTCCGTCTGTCGAGTTAGGTAGCCTTCTATAAAACCAGCTAAGAGAAAAATCGGAGTAATACCAATCATGATTTTCAGTCCCCGACGAGCAGAAAGTTGAAATGCTTTCAATCGCGAAAAGGTACCTGGAAAAACCAACCCGCGCCCCATCGTCAAACCGGCTGCGCCGGCAATAACAATCGCCGAAATCTCTAAAGTGCCATGTGTCCAAATCCCTAAAAAGGATTCCCAAAAAACACCTTCTTGCACAAAGAAGTATTGAAACGCACCCACCATGATGCCATTCTTAATCAAAATCCAAACGGTACCGATGGCATAAAAAACACCCATGATGAAAGTCAGAAAGGCTACCCAAATATTATTGGCAGCAATGCCGAGCGACATGCCCAATTCGCCTTTGGATTTATAGACAGCCATCGGGTCGCCTGATTCGATGTTTTCGAGGGTCATTTCTACATAAGAATCGCCCAAAATGTGGCGAACAAACTCCCCATCATTCATGCTCGAAACGACGCCAATTAGCATAGCAATTGAAAAAATCGCCAGTGACAACCAAAACTCTTTTCGTGATTCGTAAACGATTTGAGGCAACTCTTCTTTCCAAAAATTGAACAGCCGATTTCTATCTGTTTTCTTACCTCGGTAGATGCTCGTAAAAATGCGTTGTGCTAAACTATTCAAATAAACCCGCACCGAGCGGTTGGGATAGAAGGTGCGCGCATGAGCCAAATCATCCGTGATTTGAACGAAATATTCGTTCAATTTTTCAGGGTCTTGATCGGGGCTTTCCATGAGCTGTTCCAGCTCTTCCCACTTTGCCTTATTTTGTTCTATGAATTTGGTCTCGCGCATTTTCCAGGAATTTATCCCGAACTCGTTTCGGGAGGAGATTTAGTTTTCGCAAAGTCGCAATTTATTTGAGTTTCCCCAAACATGGTTATTTGCCGAAAGGCAGATCCCACTAAAAATTGCGAATATTCCTACACGTACCCCGAGCGGAGTCGAGGGGTAATGCCACAACCTTGAACTTTCGACTGTTGGCTTCGACTTCGCTCAGCCAACGGTAGCAGATAACCGTACCCCGAGCGGAGCCGAGGGGTACAATCAAAACAACCAATATTTGTAGATTAAATCTTAATTCAACCGATAATGAGCAATCAAATGAAACTCAGGAATGCGAACCCGAAAGAAATCATTATGCTCATTGCGAATGAGATAAGTGCCTTCCATTTTTCCAATCTCAGTTTCTAACTGACACCAAGAGACATAGTCATGTTTTTGACCAGGTGCGATGACAGGTTGTTTGCCCATGACGCCATCGCCCTCCACGATTCTGCAATCGGAACTGGAGTCAAAAATCTCCCATCTTCGACTGATGATCTGAATATCAACCGTACTTTGATTTTCGATATGCACGCGGTAGGCGAAGAAGTACTTTTCTTCGGGAAGCGTATGATTCTTTTGGTAAAAAATCTCAACGGAGACCTTTACGTCGTGGGTGGTTTGATTACTCATCTTGGGTGGAGGTTTTGTTGTCGCAATATTAAATTAAATATTCGCTTTTTTGATATTTTTACATCAATTAATCTGTAAAAATGTCATATATTAAAACGCCTCCCATCCTATTTGTTTCGATTTGTTGGTTCAATCTTTTAATTGGCCAGACTTATGATCAGGTCAGCATTGGAATGAATGATTTTTCTCGCCTTTCGGCAAATGTTTTTAAACCTATTCGACGAAAGTCGGCAGTCTGAAATGGTTAAGTTAGTGGTTGGGAATTGATGAAGATGCTTCCGCGCTTTCAGCGCTCATGATAGGGCTGAGGTGGTTTGACGAGGGCGTTGCCCTCGCCTATTGCTTTTGCCCCGTTGGGGCTAAGAAGTGTTTGTGTTCAGTGAATCGAGGAGAACTAAAAGTTAATAATATTCCCAAAAGCGACTTCTTTGGGGAACATAAATCACTGCTTGTCAAAATAGAAGCATCAAACCCAAGCACTGAAAGTGCGAAACCATCAGCCGAGGGCATCGCCCTCGGAACAAGATCCCGAACGGTTTTTTTAGCCCTGAAGGGGCGATACCATAAATTACCTCAGCTACTTCGGCTTCGGCATAGCAGGTCGAATCTCCACCTTGCTCGGCAGCGAACGCGCCGGCATGGTTAGCAAATCCACGGTCAATTTACCAATATCTTCCGGCTGAATTTTCCAAGCATCTGCCTCGGAGGGTTGATTGCTATTAAAGTGTGTAGAAACGGAACCCGGCATGATGGTCGTCACTTTCACCCCAGCGTTGCGCACATCCAACATCACTGCCTGCGTGAAGCCCACCAATCCAAATTTGCTCGCATTATAAGCCGCCCCTTTCGGGAAAAAATTAGTGCCTGCCAAACTCGCGATGGTAATCAAGTAACCTTTCGATTGCTTCAGCGCTTCGAT
>CALCJP010000263.1 GCA_937967625.1 uncultured Saprospiraceae bacterium | reverse complement strand
CATAACCTAAAAACATGGCCGAAACAAGCAAAAATAGCTTCAAAAGGGGATTTAAAAAAACTAAAATAATTTCAGGAAAAAGGATAATTACTCCCAAATTGAATCAACTTGATAAAAACTACTCTCAATTTCTTCCTCATCAACTGCACAACTCAAAAGAAATCCAACTATTTAAGAAGTACTTTATCAAGGTAGGATATAGCAAATTGGGTCGACAAATTAAAGAATAAATACCTTCACCCAAAAATCACTCTATGAAAAACAACGTTATCCTACAGCAACTCAAATTATTTTTGATTTGAAATATGATCAAATGACTGACCTCTTTGCTCAAGCAGAAGTTGGAAGTCACACAAGCACAGGTAATTGCTTGGCTCAAAAAGTTGAACCAAATGCCTTTAGGCAAATGACCTCATTTCGCGGGAGCAAATAAACCAGTTGAATTTTCCTACTTTCGTAAAATACTTTTGAAAGCAACATTCAACTCTTACCATGAAAAACAACACTATAAAGGAACTTGTCACACAATTTCTCCTAATCGTATTTAGCGTCTTGCTTGGTTTATATTTAAGCGAAAGAATTGAAGAGCGAAAACAAAGACAAGCCTCAGAGGAATTGTTATCGGTCGTCAAAGCTGAGGTAAAAGACAATATCATACTTCTTAACGAATGGGTGCCTTACCATCAAGAAATACATCAGAAATTAGATAGCCTAAAAGATGACCCAGCTTTTGTCCAAGGCTTCATCAACAACAAATTAATATTCTTCGAAAAGCTAATGACCAAAGGAACTTTTATGACTATGAATCCCGTGAGCGATGCCTGGGATATTGCCAAAGGTCATCCACTGATTGTGAATTTTAATTATGACGAAATGTTAGTGCTCTCCAGAATCTACAACCAACAAAAATCAACTTTCGAACCTGCGATGGAAATGTTGAAAATATTCAGTTCAAAAGATGTAAATAATGCCAAAGACGCAAAAGCTAATTTGGAATTAATGTCGGAACGCTGGTTTGAATTAGCTGCCCGAGAACGGCAATTGATGGGGTTTTATAGAGAAGGAGTGAAAATTCTTGATTTGAAAAATTTTAACGCTGATACTGGGAAGTAGCATGCTTGTATGATACTGTTGTTTCCGATTTCACAGGAATCTATCGTTGCTGGGTCACATTGAGTAATGCACTGATTTACGCCTGAAAGGGAAGCTATGAGGATCATTACTAAAGTAGCAAGAAGTGAATTTGGAAGGTGTTGTTCAGTTCTACTCATCATATATATATTTTATATTGGACATTGGGAAGTGAATAGCTCCGCAAAAACTCAAAATGAAAAAAACAGCTAACTACCACTTAAAAGAAATCCAACCCACCGACATCCACTACATCCACAAAGGATTGTCAAACCCCGCTATCACTCGCTACTACGATGTGCACTTTCCGACTTTGGAAGCCACCAAAGTGCAGATGGATTGGTACGCCAATCTCAAAAAAGAAGGCACTGGTATTTGGTGGGGTATTTATGGCTTGGCGGATGAGCAATTTAAAGGAGCCGTTGGATTCAACAATTTGGAAAAGCAGCATCGAAAAGCGGAAATCGGCATGTGGCTGCTGCAAGAGCATTGGGGCAAAGGCATACTGAAAGAGGTCATGCCCAAAGTCTTTGAAATTGGCTTCACGCAACTCAATCTCAACCGCATTGAAGGGTACGTCGTTAGCGATAATGAGAAATGCAAAAGTGCTTTGCAGAAAATCAATTTCATGCATGAAGGGACATTTCGCGAAAGCGAGATGAAAAATGGGGAGTTGATTAGTGTTGATATTTTTTCCATTTTGAAAAGGGAATGGGAAGCGAAACGATAATAATCGCTTGCGCAAAATGAATGAGAAAAGAATGAATAGCTTTGCGCCAAAATCACTTTATGAAGAATAACGTCATCCTACGTCAACTCAGATATATTTTCGATCTCAGCGATGAGCAGATGATCGACCTCTTTGCTCAAGCAGAAGTCGTGGTCACGCGCGCGCAGGTAAGTAACTGGCTCAAAAAAGATGATCACGAAGAGTTTCAAAGAATCAAAGATTCTGAATTTGCCTCTTTTCTAAATGGACTCATCAATGCAAAAAGGGGCAAACGAGAAGGTCCGCAACCCCCTCCCGAACAGCGACTGAACAACAACATCATTTTCAGGAAACTGAAAATCGCGCTTAATTTAAGAGACACCGACATCGTTGAGATTTTTGATTTGGTTCGCATGATTGTGAGCAAACATGAGATTAGTGCCATCTTTCGAAATCCAAAACAGAATCAATATCGAGTTTGTGAAGATCAGTTTTTACGCAATTTTCTACATGGTCTTCAGGTGAAGTTTAGACCTGCTGCGGATGAGGAGTGAGTTTGTTTCTCTTTCGTGAAATGAGATCGAATTTCACGAAAGTGAAAAGAATTTATTTTTTCTTAAATTATTGTAATCCCGCCGCAGCTATAAAATATAACAAAAACAAATGACACCAACCAAAGTCAAAACCATCCTCATCATTTTCATCTTGACCAACCTCCTTTCATGCACAGGACAAATAAAAACGAAGAAAAATCAGAGAGAACTAAACACCGTAAAGATTGGCAAAACGGTTTCCAAACTCAGCAATGAAATTTGGGCTGTTTTCCAAGACACAAAAGGAGACTATTGGTTTGGGAGCAATGGAGAAGGCGTTTATCATTTTGATGGAAAAATGCTAACCCTATTTACCACAAACGACAATTTAGCAAGCAACTCCATAAGAGGATTTCAAGAAGACCAAAGTGGGAACATTTACATAGAAACACCAGACGGCGTGAGTAAATTTGATGGCGACAAATTTACAACCTTAGAAATCATACAGTCGCCTTTGAATCAATGGAAACTGGAAGAAAATGATTTGTGGTTTAACTGCAACGCAACAGCAAATCACGTCTATCGATATGATGGTGAAAAACTCTACGAGTTGCAATTGCCCAGAAAAAATATAAGAGAATCACTCGGTATTGATGAATTTGAAACCTCATACAGTCCTTACACCGTTTATGGAATTGATAAGGACAAAAGCGGTAACCTTTGGTTAGGGACGATACTTGCTGGTGCATATCGTTTTGATGGGGAGTCATTTCTATGGATTGGAGAAAAAGAATTATCAAAATTTCCAGACGGACGAGTGCCTGGTGTTCGTTCGATCTTAGAGGATAACGATGGATATATTTGGTTGAGCAATTTCAAAAGTAAATACAAAATCAATCCAACCACCCCTGCCACTTACGAAAAGCAAGAAGCAGTAGCCTTGCCTCAAGAGCTAATAAAAGATAAAATACTGTACTTCAATTCCGGGCTAAATGATGATGAAGGAAATCTTTGGATGACCACCTATCGCGGTGGGGTCTGGAAATATGACGGAAAAACTCTTTCAAATTTTGAAATAAATAATGAAACAGAAACGGTCTTGTTAATCTCTATCTTTCAGGACCAGGAAGGAAAGATTTGGTTAGGTACGCGCAAAGATGGCGTTTATGTTCAAAATGGAAATGGGTATGAAAAGTTTAAATTGAAGGAGTAATTTTTCCTATCCAAAAGCCCCCTCCGCATAATTATCCAATTCCTCCTCCCATGAGTAAGGTTTGTAAACCAATCGGTAGCCATTGGTTTTGATTTTCAGATATTGCTCAAGGATGGAACGAATGCCGCCCTTCCCTCCAAAATCTCCTAAAAACCATTTGAACAATTGGGTAACGTGAATTTCCTTTTCCGCTTCTTTAATGTCGGTTTCGCCTTCCAAAAACGAGAGGGTCGCTATCTCTAATTGAGTCTCTAATTTTTCGGAAGAATAAAAAGCAATCGGAGGACAGCTCGCCGCTCCACAATTGAGCGCAAAGTGAATTCGAAAGTCAATTTCATTGACCGAAAGGTCTTTAATGATTTTTCTAAAAAACGGATTGGGCAAATAGCCCAGCGAAAATTTATACCGATACTTTCGTAAAATGCCATGCTCCACATCATCCAAACTAAACTCCTCGCCCGCAATCTTTATCTGCCGCGCTTTATAAATCTCAGATTTCTCAATTCCCAAATCCTTTCTAAATATCTGAAAATGAGCATTATACACATTAATCCAAAACGCTTTTCTATTGGTATCGGTGTTGAGTTGAGACTTGAGTTGGGCGATGGGCAGCTTTTTCAGTTCTTCAAGCAACTCTATGTATGGTTCATTCATCTTCACTGCCAATAGCAGTTGCTCCGAGATTTGATTAACTGTCTTTTGCATAAAACTGAGTTTGGTTTGAAAAGAAATTTTTGAATAGAATAGTTGAGATAGCTTCATGGCTTGAGCTTGAATTTCCCTTTTTCACTTTCGTGAAATGAAAGTGTTTCACGAAAGTGAAAGGTCTTTCCTCCCCTATCGCTTCCGCCGATAGCAGTCTTGCACCAACTCCCCAAACAACACTTCCGACCGCACATGCGTAAACTCTAACCGCTCCGTCAACTCCCCAAAAAGTGGCACCCCACCTCCCAATAAAATTGGGATTGTGGTAATCACCATTTCATCAATCAAGTCCGCTTGTAGGAAACTTTGGATGGTTTTTCCGCCATCGATATAGAGTCGCCCGTAGCCTTTTTGGTGGATGGTTGCGAGCACTTCTTCTATGCTTCCTGAGACCAATTCGGCTTTCGCCGAATACGCTTGCGGAATCGCTTCCAAACTACTGCTCCACACAAACACCGGACATTGATACGGCCACTCGACATCAAACCCCATCACCGTTTCGAACGAGTTGCGCCCCATGAGTAAGGCGTCGATACTGTCCATAAATTCAAAATATCCCAAACCCAATTGATCGGGATTGGGCACCATGTCGAGCCAATCCAATTCGCCATTTTTGCCGGCGATGAATCCATCTAAACTCTTGGCAATGAAGACTTTGTTTGCTTTTTGCATGGTCGTGTTTTTTGCGTTGAAGATAGGTGGCAAAGAAAACCTTATTTTTATGAAAACTTATCCCAAACTTGGTTTAAGTAGCACGGCTTGAGAGCAAAAAAGTCTTTAGAAGGGTTTTGTTATTTTTACGGAACAATGAAGTTGTCTAAAAATAGCTAATGATCCACAAAATCAACATCATCAACCGCGCAATGACCCCGGAAGAAACCAAGCGAATGGACTTGGGTTTTGAGGAACTTTCAATTGAGGAAGGTGTCGCATTGGAAAGCTCAGAAAGAATCAGTTTGGTGGCGTTGGAAGGAAGTACTTTTATAGGAGGTGCATCTGGTTTAGCATTCAAAAATGGTGATACTTTTTCAGGCTGGTTTCTACTGAAAGAGCTATTTGTTGAGAAAGCCTATCGCTCCAAAGGACTGGGAGCCAAACTATTGAAAGCAACAGAAGCGCAAGCGGCAAGCATAGGCGTAAAGCATATTTGGCTTTGGACTTCAGGCGAAAAAGCGCTAAGATTTTACCACAGACATGCCTATCAAAAATTTACGGAAATGAAAAATTGGTATTCTGATGGAAGTAGTCGCGTGGGGTTAAGGAAGGATTTATAAAAAGTGATTTCGCTCTTTTCTTTTTCACTTTCGTGAAATATCGTTATTTCACGAAAGTGAAATTCTTTAATATGGTTTTGTTATTTTTACGGGCATGAAATGTTTAAACACTCCTCATGTTGTAAAAATTTATATGCCTAAAGCATCGACGAAAATGCTTTATTTTAAAGGGTTTTCAAGGCGTGAGTTATGTATATCCTCAAGTTGTACACAAGCAAAAAGAAAAAAATTACAGTCAAAAAATTGGCTGATAAAAAAGAAAGTTCATCCTTTACTCAACAAATAAAAAATATCTTTTTAAACCTTTAAGATTCGATTTCATGGCGAGTAAATTAGAAAAGAGT
>CALCJP010000262.1 GCA_937967625.1 uncultured Saprospiraceae bacterium | reverse complement strand
ATACTTTGGGTTTGATACTTGGCACTGAACTGCTGGAAAATCAACGTCCTGTTTTGGCGATCTACGCCATTCAATGGGGTATTCGTTGATACCATAATTATTGTTTTTGTTTAGAAAATGGATGCTATTCTTCTGGTACTCAATGCAGATTTGATTAAAACTACGTAGAGTAACCTACTTAATTTATAATATTAGGAGTACCAGCTAAAATTTCGAGGTTCCGGGAAAAAACCTTTGTGGGAGACAAATCATTAACGACCTGCTGTTCAGAAATCACTTTGAGTCGCTTTTTAAATAACTCAAAAGCAAGATTTTATTGGATTTTGCGCTTTCTTCAATTACAAACGCAAATCTATTGCGATTAATCATGGTAGGCTATCCCTGAATATAGGTATTATCACTTGATGATTTTTACATATCTGTTGCATCTTAGTTATCAATCAATTACACAATTATCAATTAAATCAATCTGCCTACTATATTTGCACTTCAAAATTTCACTATGACTGTTGTTCAACAATTAACCTTTAATCCTTTTCAGGAAAACACCTTTATTGTCGCAGACGAAACAGGCGAATGCGTAATCTTTGACCCCGGCTGTTATGATGATAATGAACGAAAACTACTTGCTGACTTCATCGAAAAGAACAAACTCACCCCTGTTCGACTTATCAATACGCATTGCCACTTAGATCACATCTTCGGAAATAAATTCGTTGCAGAGAAATATAACCTATCCCTCGAAATCCATCAAGGCGAGTTGCCTGTTTTGGAAGCAGTACCGGTTGTTTGCCAAAATTATGGCTTACCGCTTCCCGAAAAATCACCTGACCCATCCAGTTTTTTGGAAGAAGGCGATGTTGTTGAATTTGGCAATACCAAGCTGGAAGTCGTTTTGACGCCAGGGCACTCCCCTGCCAGCATCTCGTTCATTTGCCGAAAGGCTAAATTTGTAATTGCTGGTGATGTGCTATTTCATGGAAGCATTGGGCGGACTGACTTGCCAGGAGGAGATTTTAAAACTTTGATGGCGAGCATTCATGACAAATTGATGCCGCTCGATGATGATTTTAAAGTATATTGTGGGCATGGACCCTCGACGACAATAGGGCATGAACGCACCACCAATCCATTTGTCACCGGACAATATCAAATGTAAAATAGCTTCTTTTATATGGAAACCTTTCTCGGTTTTGCCTATTGGGTAGTTTTGCTCTCGCTGGTTGGCGGCGCGATAGGCGGTCTGTTGATTGGATTTTATCACCTCTTTCGAGGAAATGCGGATAAACGTCCCGACCTGTTTTTTGGTAGCCTCTTAATTTGTTTGGCGCTCACCCTGGTTCATAACTTGATGATTCATACGGATCAATTTTATAAACATCCCGAACTCTATTTTCTTCCAGTTTACTTTACGCTCGCTTTTGGACCGCTTTGGTTCTATTTTGTAAAAATCAAGTTACTACCTCAATATAACTTTAGATGGACGGACGCCAAGCATCTCATGCTACCAATTGGGCAGTTTATCTATTTTACATTTTGGTTTTTTCAACCTAACAAACGCGAGTGGGGCAGGCAATTTTGGTCACCTTTTTACGGCGGGTTAGAGATGCTGCTTTATATCGTAACTTTTATTTCCTATCTCTATTTTGGCTACCGCTATCTGCGATTTAAGCGAGCGGAAGTGCGCAAAAATCCCAATACACAAGAAGGCAGAAAAGTCGCTTGGATACAACGCATGTCTAAAGTGCTTTTCATCCTTGTTGCGATTAATGCGACCTATATTTTTGTAGATTTCTTCTCTTACGAATTGTTGGGAATTAACCTCCACCTTCTACTTGGCTTTGAATATATCGGGAGTTTGTCCTTCTCTTCGCTGCTGATTTGGTTAGCCTTTAATGGTTTGATGATGCGAAAGGTTTAAAACGGTATTAGTCGATAATTTGAAATTATCGACTAATTTTCAAGCAAGATCGTTTTTTCACTTTCGTGAAATACTATCATTTCACGAAAGTGAAAAAAGAAGCGAGACAAAAAAATGGGCGATATTTTAAAAATATCGCCTATTCCATCCACCGTCAAGCGAAGCGCCCGTCCACCGTCACCCGTTTTCAATTCATAGAATACTTCTTCAAGTACGGCTTCGACTCATTCGCCTCACTGCTGACCCAAAGGGTTCCGTCTTTTTCGAAGCAAATGCCCTCAGGTTGTGGATGATGTTTCTTTTTGAACTTTTCGATATGAATGATTTTGCCAGAAGGGTCTAAAACCATCAACATCTTCCCTACTGAAGAAATGACATAAATATTTTTTGTGATTGGATGAATAGCAATACCAGAGGGGCCAAACGAAAAGCCGTTTTTAGGGTCTAACTTTTCGTTGATTTTTTCTAAATATTTAATTGGTTCGCCTGAGTTGAGGTAACTGTGTAGAAGTTCCAAATCGATTTTAATCATTGGTTTTTCATCCAACTTGTTGGTTGCCAAATCAAAGCCATAAATAGAGCGAGTGAAACTATCGTCTTGCTCCATTTTTCCTTTGCAGGCAAGGAGGAGCTTGTTGGTAGAAACGTCGTAGCCTAAGCCTTCGACATTTGCCATTTTGTTGAGGTGAGTTTCGTGGATTTTGACTTCTTTGCTTTCTCCTTGCCAGTCGTTTACTTGATAAATGTCTCCTTTGCTCTTGACGATGTAGATGGTTTCGCCTACTAATTCGACGCCTTCGAAATCTCCTTTTGAATGAAACTCTATTTGCTGCTCAATAGCTCCTGATTCTTTGTTCAAAACATATAGAATTCCTTCTTCGTCTTGGACGCATGCTAAATTTGCGCCGTCGTTGACGACTGTCAGACCTGATACTTCCAACAAATCATCTGCTAAAGCAAAAGCAGTGTCCGGTTCTCTAAACGTATAAGGAAATTCGTAGCCTTCCAAAAAAGTGTATGAAGTAGGTTCTTGCGAATTTGGGGCTTGGTCGCAAGAGACAAAATTTAGAAGAAAAAGAAAGGGAGCCAGTATTGAATATATCATCTTCAAGGTTTTGATTTTTAGCGTTGAGTCGTTTACTGTCATTTCCCGAAAACTTGTCCCGAATTTACTTCGGGAGGGAGAAAAGAGAATTTTCATTTAGGACGAATCAAACGCAAAAGTAACGAACCGCCGCCTCACTAAATTTTTATGGCGCAGGTAATTTTCTCATATTTGCCGAAAAGGCAAAAAATATGATAGTCAAAATCATCAACCGTTCTACCAACGATTCTCCTGAATACAAAACCGCAGGCAGTGCCGGCATGGACATCAGAGCGGACATTGAGGAACCGATTAATTTGGATTCATTAGAAAGGGTTTTGGTTCCGACGGGGCTTTCGATTGAGTTGCCGCAAGGTGCGGAAGCGCAAATTAGACCAAGAAGTGGTTTGGCTGTAAAGAAGGGGTTATCAGTGGTCAATTCGCCAGGCACTATTGATAGTGACTATCGGGGCGAAATCAAGGTCATATTGATAAATCTCTCCAAAGAAACCCAAACCGTCGAACCCGGCGAGCGAATCGCTCAAATGGTCATCGCTCGTTATGAGCATGTGGAATTGCAGGAAGTTGAAGTACTTTCGGAAACAGATCGCGGAGCAGGTGGATTTGGCAGTACGGGAGTGAGCTAATTTGGATGGATTTTTGAATTTTATCCTTTGTCCTTTCGGACAACACTTTCGCGATATTTTTCGTTAAAACAAACGAAATCTAAATCCCCAGAGCATTATCCCACTAAAAATGTGCAGATGAATTTTAAGCGTATCACGTTGTTTTTCCTCCTCTTTTCTTTTTTTTCACTATCAAGTCAAGCGCAGGTTACTGAGATCGACATCAAACTTCAGGAGATTTTTCTGAAAGGAAGTCAGGCGCGCCTGATGGGCGACAATGAAAAAGCAGCGGAATTTTATAAGCAGGTCTTGGCAAAAGACCCTACTAATGCGACTGCTGCATTTGAATTGGCACGTGCGCTTCAGGAGGAAAATAAAGATGAGGAAGCTATCAAATACGCGAAAAAAGCAGTGCAAAGCGATGGTAGCAATAATTGGTACAAATTCTTTTTAGGTGACCTATATCAGAAGACCAATAAAAACGGCGAAGCCGCTTCGCTCTATCAAGGACTTGTCACAGCCAACCCTGAATATGAAGAGTATTATCTAAAGTGGGCGTTCTTTTTGGTGCGGGATGGAAATTCGGCGAAAGCCGTTGAAGTCTATAATCAATTGGAGCAACGCATCGGCGTCAACGAAGAATTGACCCGCCGAAAGCACTCGCTCTACTTGGGAACCGGTGACACCAAAAATGCAGCTGCAGAACTTGAAAAACTTGTTGGCGCATTTCCCAAAAGCACCACTTACAGACATCTTTTAGCTGATTTTTATCAGCAAATCGATGATCGCCCTAACGCAAACAAAATCTATAAAAAGATACTTGAGTTAGACCCAGAAGACGCTTCCGCGAAATTGGCGTTGGCGGGCACTATCAAAAAGAGCGGCAACGATTCTCAATATTTACAAACGCTTCAACCGCTCTTCGCAAAGCGGAATGTGGACTTGGATGTGAAGATTAAAGAATTGATTCCAATCATTCAAAAAGTTGCGAATAGCGGCGACGCAGCCCTTGCCGATGAGGCATTGCAACTTTGCAATACATTGAAAGAAGCTCATCCTGATCAAGCAAAAGTTTATGCCATTGAAGGCGACTTATATTACCATACCAATCGCCCGGCTGACGCCGAAAAAAGCTATCAAAAAACCATCGAATTAGATGATACCGTTTACTTGGTTTGGGAGTCTTTACTGCTTTCGCAGAAAGAGCAGGGCAAGTTCAAAGAACTCGTTGCTACTTCTGAAAAAGCGATGGATGTTTTCCCAAATCAGGGGCAAGTGTATTTTCTAAATGGCTTTGCAGAAGGTGCTTTGAAAAACTACTCAGCGGCACTGAGTTCGTTGCAGCAAGCACAGATGATGTCCACTCGAAATCTACCTTTACATCTTGATGTATTGGCGCGTCAGGGATGGACTTATATGCAGATGAAAAAGTTGGATAAAGCAGCCAATGTTTTGGCGAAAGCCAATGGAAAAAGCGGTGGGAAACACACTGTTGTTTTGGAAGTTATGGGTGATGTTTTATTCAAACAAGGCAAAACAAAAGATGCCGTACAGAGCTGGAAAGATGCTTTAAAAATCTACGGCGACAGCCGTCCTGAATTGGAGCAAAAGATTGCAAATAAAAGTTTGAATTAATCTCCTTTCGGAAAAAATTGAAAGAAATCTGTAATTTTAAGTTATGATTACAGACATCAACGAATTAGATTTTTCAAAAAGATATACCTACGCGGACTATCTGACTTGGCAATTTGACGAAATGGTTGAATTGATTCGAGGAAAAATCTATCGAATGTCTCCCGCGCCCAGTTCTCCACATCAAAGAATCTCAGGTGAATTGCATTATCAAATCCGACATTTTTTAAACAAAAAGAAATGTAGAGTTTTTCATGCTCCCTTTGATGTCATTTTAGGGCTACCACCTCAATTACAAACGCCAAAAAAAATCACTACGGTAGTTCAACCAGATATTAGTGTAATCCGTGATATTTCAAAAATCACCAGAAAAGGATGCTCTGGTGCCCCTGATTGGATAATTGAAATTCTATCAAAATCCACGACTCAAAAGGACATCACTGAAAAGTATGAAGTTTATGAACACGCAGGTGTCAAAGAGTATTGGATCGTTCATCCTAATGAGGAGACGGTGCTTGCCTACACGTTAGACTCAAATGGTGCCTACCAATTGATCAGACAACAGCCTTTCGTAAGAGGAGAAATGATTCCGGTATCAATTTTTGAAGGCTTTGAAATTGATTTGGAAGAGGTCTTTTCTTAAACCTTTTTCGGCAGTTGAATAGCAAAGGTAGTCCCTTTTCCTTCCTCCGATTTTTTTACAAAAATCCGTCCTTGGTGGTATTCGTCAATAATTCGTTTGGCGAGCGAAAGTCCTAAGCCCCACCCTCTTTTCTTCGTGGTAAACCCAGGTTGAAATACTGTTTTTAGTTTTGATTGTGGGATACCTTTTCCAGTGTCGCTGATGGTGATTTCAATGTTTTTTTCGAGTTGATTCACTTGAGCTTTTATCTCTCCAGTTCCGCCCATCGCATCGAGGGCATTTCTAATTAAATTTTCTAAAACCCACTGAAATAAGTGCGAATTGACATGGATTGTAACAGGCGTTGTGTCAGGTGATGGAAAGTCAAAAACCACCTTTCGAGGTGCTCGTTTTTGCATGTAGCCCCGAATGGCTTCTAATTCTTCATAGACGTTGGTGGGTACTAATTCAGGAGCAGATCCGATTTTAGAAAAGCGGTCTGCAATCAGTTCCAAACGTGCCACGTCGTTGCGTAATTCATCGGCGATTTCTGCGGTTTCTTCTTCGTCAGGGTTGGTGGTTTTGAGCATTTCAATCCAGCCGATCATGCCCGATATTGGAGTGCCTAATTGATGTGCGGTTTCTTTTGCCATACCGACCCAAACTTGATTTTGTTCTGACCGTCTCGCAATTGAAAAGGTCAAATATCCAATGCCTATAAAAAAGGAAATCAGTAGCAATTGAATCCAAGGAAAAATCTCCAACAAGTAGAGCAGTCTCGATTTTTTAAAGTAAATATTTACGCCCTCTACCCCTGGGATCGGCTCTTGCCCCGTAGCTTTTATTTTATCTAACTCCTTTCGGAGAAATTCCTGATCAGCGTCGTTTTCTCCAAAATTGACTGCCGCATCAATAGAACCTGTAAACTCATTTTCGAGGATGACGGGGATGGTCGTATTGTCCTGAAGAATCTTTAGATGAATCGTAAAATCTGCCTCGCAGGAATCTAAAGCGGCTTGAGCGATATTTTCGTTTAATTCCTTTTGCGCCATTGCCCATTGCTCCACTTTGAGGCGCTCTTCTACCGCGAGTTTTTGGGTGAGTTGAATCGTGAACACCGCAGAGATTCCTATGATGATGATAGCCAAAATCGCTAACCACCATTTCCATCTCGACTTCTTGGTGTAAATATCCATTCTTTGGAGAAGTGTTCGTTAATATTTGCCGAAAGGCGTCAATGAAATTTGTCACTGGAGTTCGAGCGGAGTCGATAACACAAACAAAAAAACGCATTTTGCATGATGCTGTTCTCGACTCCGCTCGAACTCCGATATGTTAAGATAAGAAAACTATTAGCGATTGAGGGCTTTATCACGCAGCTTCTGCAAAAAAGGAGAGGCGAAAATAAATCCTTGAAGCAAGTCATTATCACTTTCCAAGACTTCGTCTTTGTTGCCTTTCCAGACCAATTTGCCTAAGTAGAGCAGTGCAATATTATCTCCAATCCCCATCACTGAATTCATATCATGCGTGTTGATAACGGTCGTAATATTGTTTTCGTATGTGAGGTCTTGAATCAATTCATCAATCAGTAGCGCAGTCTTTGGATCAAGCCCTGAATTAGGCTCGTCGCAGAAGAGATATTTAGGATTCAAAACGATGGCGCGGGCGATACCAACTCGTTTTTGCATTCCTCCTGAGGTCTCGGAGGGGTACTTTTTATTGCTGCCTTCGAGGTTGACTCTTTCGAGGACTTCGTTGACTCGGTTTTTCTTTTCGGCAGCGGTCATGTTGGTAAACATATCGAGCGGAAAGCGGATGTTTTCCTCCACGGTCAAGGAGTCAAAAAGGGCAGAGCCTTGAAAGAGCATTCCGACATCCATTCTGACTTGACGCAATTCTTTTTTGTCTAATTGAGTAAATGCGACATCGTCATACCAAACCGTACCGGAAGTTGGCTTAAAAAGTCCAACCAATATTTTCAACAAAACAGTTTTGCCTGCACCAGAGCGCCCGATGATCAGGTTGGTTTTACCTGACTCGAAGGTGATGTTGATGTCCTTCAAGACTTCCGTCTCGTCAAATGACTTAAATATGTTTTCCGTTCTAATCATCCGGTTAAAATAACGGCAATTATATAGTCAGCTAATAAAATTAAAATATTGCTAATCACTACAGCACGAGTACTCGCTTCTCCCAATTCGATACTTCCGCCCTTGACGAAGTAGCCCTGATAGCAAGAGACCGTCGTCAAGATGTAGGCAAAAACCAACGACTTGACAAACATCATGTTGACATTATTGGGGAGGAAAAAGGAACGAATTCCTCTGATGTATTCTGGCTGAGTCAATTCGCCTGTAGGAACACTTGCAAGGAAGCCTCCAAAAATCGCTACAAATGCAGAAATCACCACCAACATCGGGATGACTACCATCGCTGCCACCAACTTCGGCATCATCAAATAGCCCGCTGTATTGACCCCCATGATTTCCATGGCATCGATATGTTCTTTTTGGCGCATGCCGCCGATTTCGGCTGCCATGTTGGAACCGACTTTTCCAGCCAACACGAGGCAAGTAATGGTCGGTGCAGACTCAATAATCGCTAAATCACGTACGATGTAACCAATATAGTACTTCGGAATTAACTGCCCATCTAATTGATAAAGAAATTGAATGGCTGCTACCGCACCCATAAAGACGGAAATCAAGGCAACAATTACAATAGAACCAATGCCTATATCGTCCATCTGTCGCATGATTTCTTTCCAGTACATCCCCCATTTTTCAGGACGACCGAATACAGATCTCATCATCAACACATAACGACCTACATGAAATAACAATTGACGCGGTACCGTAAATAATACATCCATCGAAGTGGCTCCGGTTTTAAAATTTGAGCGGCGAAGGTAAGAAAAAATGGACTTCCATAGTGGGATGAAAGAATTCAAAACACATTTAACATATTAATTTTTAATAATATTATATTAATTTATATGTTTGCGTCAGAGAGCAAAAAAAATCCCTTCACACGAAACACATTTCCACCATGAACACATTACTCAAAGTCTGCCCAATCCCTATCTTTTTTTCATTTTCAGTTTATTTAGCTGGTCAAAACAAAACTGCGGAAGATCATCTTCATGCCGGGAGGGCGTGGCAGGTAAGCGGCAGTTGGCAATCTGCCTTCAATGCTTACAGCGACGCGATTACCATGAAGCCGACTCTGGCAGAAGCCCTATACAATAGAGCAGTTTGTGCCGTTAATTTAGACAAGCAACATGTAGCCCTGCTCGATCTGAATGATCTTTTGCGGCTTTCGCCGAATGACATGGTTGCACTCGATTTGAGAGGTACGCTTTTGCTTGAAAAAGGCAGGTACCAACAAGCAGTCGATGATTTCACGAAAGTGATAGAAAATCAAAAATCATTCAATGCTTACCTCAATCGCGCCATCGGTTACTTGCGATTGTCTCAGCTCAGCGAATGTTTTGATGACCTGACGGTCTGCAAAACGATGGAAACCAATCACCCTACCCTCAATGCAGCTTTTGGCGATTACTTCCTCCAAAAAGGCGATGAGCAAATGGCGATGAGTTGCTACGAAAAGTCCTTGGCACTTGAACCAAAAAACGCGTCTGTACTCAACAATTGCGGTACCATTGCTGCCAACCAAGAAGATTTCGCGAAAGCGGTAGAATACTTCCAAAGTGCCCTTAGTTTGGCTCAAGAAAGTGGTACCTATGCCAACTTAGCCTTGATTCAAGTCAAATTGAAAAACTACGAAGGCGCTTCTGCCAATGCCCTAAAAGCACTGGAAATCGACCTTTCGGAGCCATCTGCTAATTATGCGCAAGCAGTGATTAGTTTTGACAATGGAAACAATCAAGAAGCAGTCGATTACTGTACGCAAGCGATTCGCAATGATGAAAATTATGCAGCAGCGTACTTGCTAAGAGCTAAAGCGCAAATGAATTTAGATGAGCGCCTTTCGGCGAAAGCCGACTTGAAGAAAGCCTTGCAGTTGCAGCCTTCCAATCAGGAAGCAGCGACGCTCTTATCTAATGAATAGCTGACGTAAAGTTTATAACCAATCAACGTCCTAATTTAGGTGCGTAGAAATGGAATCCTCGAATTTTCTTTGGATGTCATTTCTACGCACCTTTTTTTATGCTCCTAAGTAAACTACTCGCATTTTCATTACCTGACAATTTGACCCTTCACTTCCTATGGCAAAGGGATTGAACTATCATTACTATCAAATAAAAAATGACATGTGGAAAATGAGTAAAAAGAAAAACAAAGACTCAAAAAATAAAGCAACCAAAAAAGAGGAACAAGCAACTGCTGAAGAAACCTTAACCACTGATAATCAAGAAGTTACAGAGGAAGAACAGCAAGAAGAAAACGAACTGGATCAACTGCGCGCACAGGTCGATGAGCAAAAAGACAAGTATTTGCGCATGTATGCGGAGTTCGAAAATTATAAAAAACGCGCCGTGCGCGATAAGATCGATTTGATTGCCAACGCGGCAAGGGACACTCTGTCAGCATTGTTGCCGGTTTTGGACGATTTTGACAGGGCACAAAAAAACGCTGAAAGCGGTGAGTTTTCGGAAGGCGTTCAGTTGATCTACAACAAGTTTCTCAACACTATGAAAGCTCGCGGTCTCAAAGAAATGGAATCGAACGGCGAGGTTTTCGACCCTGAATTTCATGAAGCAATTACCGAAATCCCTGCTCCGTCTGATGACATGAAAGGTAAAATCATCGACACCGTCGAGAAGGGCTATTTTCTTAACGAAAAAATTATCCGTCACGCGAAAGTTGTGGTAGGAAAATAGTTTGGTAATGTCACATCTGGAAATTGGTTTTTAGATAGGATGACCAATTACCAGCCACTAATCACAAGTCACCAATCAAAATGGCAAAAAGAGATTATTACGAAATTCTGGGAGTACCCAAAAATGCGGACGCCGATAAGATCAAAAAATCTTATCGTAAGATCGCGATGAAATATCACCCCGACCGCAACCCGGATGATAAAGCAGCCGAAGAAAAATTTAAAGAAGCAGCCGAGGCTTATGAGATCCTAAGCGACGAACAAAAGCGCGCCCGCTATGATCGTTTTGGTCACGCTGGCATGGGTCAAGGCGGCGGATTTGGCGGACAAGGCGGCATGACGATGGATGACATTTTCTCCCAATTTGGAGACATCTTCGGTGGAGGTAGTGGCGGTGGTTCGCCATTCGATAGTTTTTTTGGTGGCGGCGGTGGTCGAGGAGGAAGAGCGAGAGGACAACGCGGCACCAATTTGCGCATCAAGGTGAAATTATCACTGGAAGAAATCGCTTCTGGAGTTACTAAAAAAATAAAAGTCAAAAAGCAAAAGAGCTGCGGCACTTGCGGTGGCAACGGTGCTAAAGATGCAGGTTCAGTTCAAACTTGCACTACTTGTCGAGGAGCAGGTTATGTGCGCCAAGTGAAAAGTACTTTCTTGGGGCAAATGCAAACTACAACCGCCTGCCCCACCTGCGCTGGATCAGGTCAGCAAATTACCGCCAAATGTTCTACTTGCCGAGGCGATGGTCGCACTCAATCCGATGAAACTATCGAAATCGAAATCCCTGGCGGCGTAGCGCAAGGCATGCAACTTTCTATGACAGGCAAGGGAAATGCAGGCGCAAAAGGCGGCGCGCCCGGCGACTTACTGATCAGTATAGAGGAAAAACCGCATGAGTTTTTTGTACGCGATGGCAACAATATTATTTATGAGCTATATCTAAATTTTGCTGATGCGGCATTGGGCACTTCTCTTGAAGTCCCTACCCTCAATGGCAAAGTGAAAATCAAAGTCCCTGCTGGCACTCAGGCAGGCAAAATGTTCCGACTGAGAGATAAAGGATTGCCTTCTGTGCAAAGCTACGGCACTGGCGACCAACTCATCAACGTCAATATTTGGACGCCCAAAAACCTTTCTTCTGACGAAAAGAAGATGATGGAGAAATTGCGCGAATCTTCCAATTTCCAACCCAACCCTGAGAAGGGCGAACGGACTTTCTTTGATAGGATGAGAGATTATTTTAATTAGGAGGTGTTCATGTGTTGAAGTGTTGAAGTATTCGTGTGTTCGCGTATGTCCCACAAGTGAAATTCGTGGGCTGCCTGCACTGCTCTGGCAACTCATGAATTTTATTCATGGACAGGTGATGAAAACACATTCCGCGAAAGCGGAAAAGAGAAAAAACTCGCACAGTACATCGCATAAACACATGAACACACCAACACCTAAAAAGCCCCTCAGCCGCTCCAGCACTGAGGGGCTTTTTATTTCCCCTTCCTTTCGGAAAATGTAAGTAAATTCCGAAACAGCTTTACTTTCCCAATAAAAGTTTGGTAAAAGAGGATTTTTTCCTAACTTCATCTCCCCTCTCTAACTGGGGCTTCGCTCTCTATCAACAAACATTTTCTAACCGAAAAAAATTCGATTATGAACTACGAG
>CALCJP010000261.1 GCA_937967625.1 uncultured Saprospiraceae bacterium | reverse complement strand
TAGCTTTAAAGTCTTACGAATATCTTTTACAATTTCGTAGTAATCAGCATTTTCATCAAATTTTTCAATGAAAGGGAGCTTATCGAAACCAGTATCGTATAAATAATCTGCTAACCAATTTTGCCTCCTTTTAAGGAGTAGAATAGTATCATACACATTAAGACTTACCGTTTCTGTAATTCCTTTTCCAGTTCGGAAAAAAGGGATCGGCACTTTTTCTTTAGGTAGTTCATTAAGCAGTAAGTAACCAAAAGGAATTCGAACCTTCTTAGCAAATCCTTCTAATTGTTTTACGGTAGGTTGCTTCTCACCAGTAAACCATTTTTCGACAATTGGATTGTTACGACGAAATTCATCTATTACGAATCCAGCACGCTCAATTGCATGAGTCAAAATATCGTTACTTATTTCTACGCGGGTAGCCATGATACAAAATTACATTTTTTCAATAAAAAATAATTTTTAGCAAAAAGTTCATCATCACCCAATTGTCAATCTTTCGTCATAATCAACTCCACGAAGCAACAAGGACGCTCTAAAACTATTCATTCATATAGCTTTGCGGCGCAAAAAAAATTAGTAAACAAATTTTTACAATGAATAGAATTTTACTTTTCGCTTTTCTAAGTATTTCCTTTTCCGCGCTTGACGCGCAAACCACGGTAACTGTCGGTCCTGGCTACGGACAGCAGGCATTTTACAGATTGGCAGACGATGCGACCACCAATTTGGTCAATGACGACTGGGATATTGCCTTCTCCACTATTGGACTGCAAGATGCCGGAGTGCATATCAATGAATCTGCTACTTTTCAATTTGGCTCGACATTGCCCGAATTGGAAGTCTATCTACTGTCTGGCACCACTTGGGATGATCCCACTCCTATTGATCCAACCCAATTTGATAACTCCCAACGACTTTTCAATGATGAAAAATCATGGAACTACGGCGGCGCTTTTAACCAAACACGCGACGTCACCAATCCGTTTGATTTTGGGTGGGGAACTTATGACTTTATGACCAACCTCGTGACAGGCGACCTCGTTTTCGCTATCAAAATGCGGAATGAATCATGGAAAAAATTCACAATTGAAGGCATTAATATCACTACTTACACTTTCCGTTATGCAGATTTGGATGGCAGCAATGAAGTAACTGTTTCTTTTGATAAAGAAGATTATGCAGGCTCGATGGCTTACTTTTCTTTTGCGACGGGTGAGTTTTTGGACAATGTGCCTGTCAATTGGGACTTGATGTTTACGCGGTATTCGTCTCCGATCAATGCAGGAGGTGTACTTGCCAATTATGTAGTAACTGGTGCCTTGACCAATCATGGCATTGAGACTACCTTAGCAAAAGGAGTTGATCCGATGAATGTTGATATGGCATTTTACGCAGATTCACTTTCTAAAGAAATCGGAACCATCGGTTACGATTGGAAGGAATTCAACACCGCTTGGGAAGTCTATGATGATTATGTCTATCTCATCAAAGATTTAGATGAGAATTACTGGAAAATTTACTTCACTGAATTTGCTGGATCAGGAAGCGGAGACATCACTTTCATTAAAGAACCTGCTCTTCTTTCTACTTCAACTGATGACCAAAACGCGCTTGTTGAGACATTTGGCGTAAGCCCAAATCCAGCTCAAGGAAGCACTCAGGTGGTCTTCGAATGGGAGCAATCTTCCACTGTCCTCACCGCTGAATTGGTCAACTTGCACGGACAAGTGGTGCGCCAATATCCACTCGCCGTAAGGCAAGGGCTGAATGCATTTACTTTAAACGACCTTCCAGAAATATCAGGCTTGTACTTTTTGAAAGTATCAGATGGTAGCAAGCAATCGACTGCAAAATTGATGATTAGATAATGGTTTCGCTTCGCTGATTGATTGATTGTTTGATTGATTGATTGTTTGATTGTTTGATTGTTAATCTCGCTTTCGCGAAATGAACTTGCAAACTCATTTGACGAAAGTCGAAAAAAACAATCAAACAATCATCCGCCGCAGGCGGAACAACAATCAGCGAAGCGAAACAATCAGTGACAAAGTCACGAAACAATCAGCCACGAAGTGGCGAAACAATCATCCGCCTTTGGCGGAGAAACAATCAGTGGCGAAGCCACGAAACAATCAGCCGCAAAGCGGCAAAACCATCACCCCCGCGTTTTCACATTCTGCAAAATAAACTCCCCTACTCCTCGCCCCTGCTCTACTCCATAATCAATCGCCGGTCGATAGTGAATGCCGCCATACAAACGGCTGATAGCCGCCTCAGATGACGCCTCCAAAAATGAGTTGAAAGAGCGAACCGGCAATCCATATTCCAATTCCACAGAGTCCTCAAAGGAAAAATTTTCACCAAACAACTTGGTCAAGGTCAATGCCGAAGCAGTCGAAATCACGCTGTGCCCACTCGTATATTCAGGAAACGGAGGCGTTTGCAAAACAGGTTTCCACGCAGGATCGAGGTGCTCGTTGATGACAGTTTCGGGGCGCACCAAGTTGCTACGATACTTCTCATCCCAACAACTGATAAAAGCATCCATCAACGAAATCGAAACCATCGCATAGGCTTCCGCCGAATGCAAAAAATCCGCATTCGCCTTTTTGCAAGCGAGGTCAGTAATGCCGATCCAATGCCCTCCGGGCGTGATTTTTTTAGTGGCAAACATGACGTGCCCCACCGTGTTTTGCACATAAGGATTGCAATCCCAAAACTTAGCAATTTCGATGCGCTCCTCTTTATTTTCTGCTTTGACGGAGCTATAAACCTCCATGAGTTCTTTGTAAAAACGGCTGTTTTTTTCGAGGTCAATCGGCGTCGGTGGGGGTGGCGTAAACTGTTGCGCTGAGTCGATAACCATCGGGCGGATTTCACGCCAGTGAGGCTCAATGCCATCCATATAGGCAGGCGGCGTCGGCTGCCAAGTGTTCGGATCTTCCTGAATCGAATACTTTGGAAAGGTGCGCGTCTCCTTATAATTGTCTTTTCCAGACCACTCCAAAATGTGATTGGCAACTTGATCTCCATACGCAATCGAACGATTATAAACCCCTTTCGACATGGGCATATCATAAAACTCCTCCATCACACTTTCGTGAAATGTCGCGATCGTATCTTCTGAAAAGATCAATGCCTTGCCCACTTTCAAAAATGCTTGTGTGGCAGCCAATTGATAACAATATTCTTCGCCAACTTCGGGTTGAGGAACATTCTCTAAACCATTTAACTGCCCCGCCAAACTGATGAAGGAATCATCTGAATGTTGCATGACCTCATAGGCAGCAATGCTTGGGTAAGCATAAATTCGGCTCGCTACGGGCGGCGAAAAAATATCATGAACGATGACATCGCTCAGTTTTTTCATGGAGCGATGCAAGTAGTCTGCATTTTCAGCCTCTTGCTGATAATCACCTGAAGTCACCTTGCAGCTATGAAAAGTCGTACCCACAAAAACCAAAACCATCACTTTCGCTAATAGAATCCTCATGAATTTAATTTTTTTAGATTGGTCGCAAAATTACGAGGACTCTCCTATTCTCAACCTATTTTGGTAGAAAAAAGCGCCTTATTACGAACAAACTGCTCAGAATTCGATTATCAATTTGAAATTAACCGAATGCTGTTATCTTAGCCGATTTTACCATATAAGCCTTGCCACTCGAATGTCGAAAGTACTCAATGACATAAAGAAACACATCGCTCCCGAACTCAAGGAATTTGAGAACCACTTCCGTGATGCGATGAAGAGCAAGGTGGCTTTGTTTGATAAAATCACCTACTACATTGTGCGCCGCAAAGGCAAGCAGGTGCGCCCGATGTTTGTTTTCCTTACGGCAAAAACCTGTGGCGAAGTCAACGAATCGAGCTACATCGCCGCTTCCCTTATCGAAATCTTACATACCGCAACCTTGGTTCATGACGACGTGGTGGATGACTCCAATGAGCGTCGCGGATTTTTCTCCATCAATGCACTTTGGAAAAATAAAATCGCAGTCCTCGTCGGTGATTTTCTTTTCATGAAGGGCTTCTTGATGGCTTTCGAAAAGAAGAAATACCAACTCATCGAAATCGTCTCCAACGCCGTCAAAGAAATGAGCGAAGGCGAATTGCTGCAAATTGAAAAAGCACGGCGACTCGATATTGATGAAGCGATCTACTTCGAAATCATCAAAGCAAAGACGGCTTCACTGATTGCTTCCGCTTGTTCGGCAGGCGCCGCAAGCACCTCTGACAATGAAGAATGGATTGAAAACATGCGCCTTTTCGGCGAAAAAATTGGCATAGCTTTTCAGATTAGAGATGACCTTTTTGACTTTGGGACTGATGATGTCGGAAAGCCTTTGGGCATCGACATCAAGGAAAAGAAAATGACCTTGCCGCTCATCTACGCACTCAACAACGCCTCCCGCAGCGACAAAAAGAAAATCATCAACATCATCAAGCGACATAGCGACCAATCTGAAAAAGTCGCCGAAGTAATCGACTTCGTCAGAAAAAGTGGCGGCTTGGATTATGCCAAAGAAGCCATGTATCGCTATCGCTCCGATGCCTTCAAAATTTTAGAAAACTTCCCTCCTTCGCCCTACCGACAGGCACTCAAAGATTTGGTCAACTTCGTAACTGAGCGAAAAAAGTAGCGTTTTTCGCTATTTTGCCAAATAAAAATTCAAAAATCCTACATTTAGGTATTGACTCCTTTCGGAAAATGATTTTAATTTACCCTGATTTTAAAATTCCAAGCACCCCGTTTTGGAAAATTCTTAATTAAACATTGATACTTAAAATGAAAAGGAGACAACGATCCCAATCATTTAGACAAGGGGATGAAAATTCATTTGGCGAAAGCCCACGCAAAAGAAAAATGAAACCTAAACACAAAAACAAATACCGATCTGGCAGACGCGCCTACGATTATGAGGAACCGGAAGAGGAGTTGGATTTGTTTGCGGATTACTATGAAGAGTACCTTGACGATGAAGAGTAATTTTACCTTTTGCTTTTTTTTATAAAAAGTCGCTGCTTTCTTTGAAAACAGCGACTTTTCTCATTTTGTCCAAATCCTAAATTATTCCTACCGATTCCTTTAAAAAAAGATACATTTTTTGGCAACTGAAAAATCGAATTTGTCAATTCAGAAAGTTATTTTTGCAAAAAAGAGGTGCGGCTTTTGCTGTTGATTTGCATGTTAGAGATTTTCCGCCCTCCTTATTAACAATTTTAGTAAAAACTATATCATGGCGAAAAAAGACCGTTATAGCAATAAAGAATTAGAAGAATTCAAAGCAATCATAGAAAAGAAAATGGCGCATGTCAAAGAGGATTTAGAATACCTCTCTGAACAGTTGAATGACATCAACGAAAGCTCATTGGATTCCAGAAGAGCGGATTGGGTTGATGACAGCAGCATGAATGCTGACAAGGATCGCCTCTCTAATATGTTTGACCGTCAGAAGAAATTTTTTGAAAGCCTTCAAGGCGCGATGGTTCGCATCGAAAACAAATCTTATGGTATCTGCTCCGTTACCGGAAATTTGATTGATAAGCGTCGCCTCAAAGTGGTGCCACACGCGACCAAAAGCGTTGAAGCGAAAATGATGAAAAAGTAAAACTTACCTTTTCAGATAAAAAAAATAAGGAGTTCATCTTGGATGGACTCCTTATTTTTTTTGCCCTTGAGATCAGAAATCAGAAATCATGTAATCGCTAATCTTCAATCTATCATGTTTGTTTCGTTGATTTGAATTCAATTTTCGCTTTCGCTAAAATATCGGCATTTGCCGAAAGGCTTGCCTTAATTTGCTTGGGTAATAAAACAAAATTTGGCGCGCACTCTTCATGGATTTAAGATTAGCGATTACATGATTGCTGATTGGCGAGGAATGAATTTTTTCGTTTTGTTATACAGTCTTTACCCTACTCGGCACCTTCAATCTAAACTCCAACAATTGAGTGCACCAATCCGGTCCACCATCCCAATCCTCCTCAATCCCTCTTTTAGCACCACCCCTTTTCAGCGGCGCATCCAATCCTTTTTGCGCATAGAGCGATATATCAAATGGCTCTTCACTCACGATCATTTGCACATAAAAGACTTCCTCTTTCCAACCCATTTGCGGGATGTAATCTTCGATTTTGAGTTTGATCGGATTGCCGCCTCGTGCCCATGCGGATTCGCCGGAAGGCAATTCGATTACTTGATTGAGGAGGAGATTTGGCGAAAGCTCAAAAAGAGAAGACAAATAAACCATGCCGACATGGAGCGTTTTAGGGCTTTGATTGGTGAGGCGGATTTTGAGAGAGGTGCGTAAATCTGAATCTACATCAAGCGTGATGACGTCATTCTCAATTTCAACAGGCGCGCCTTTTTGAGTGATTTCGGTAGCGATGATTGCTTTACCAAGTTGTGTTTTTTCGTTTTGTAGATATTTGACGAAAGTCCACTTGCCGATGGTTTTGAGTTGTGAAAGCAGATTGCGGCAGGAGGCTTCCGTATAGCCATCTTCTTGCCGCGCCAGTGGTTCTTCGCTGTTGGGCAGGGTGATTTGATATTGATTGGCTTTCGCCAAAATGCAGTAGTCCGGCGCTCGGTCAGTCCAATGAATGGCGGCTTCCTCCATCTCTTTTGGAGTGATAGATTGCTTCAACAACTCGGTAGCTTCTGTATCGCCTTTCAGTTGAATTCGCAATTGGCGCGTCAGCAAATTAGGCACGAGGGCTTGGTATTGTTCGTTTTTATTGACCCCTGAGTACGGCTTGAAAGTGATGACAGATTTGGCAGGCGTCACCTCTGTGATAAATGCGGTGAGTTGTTCGCCGCCATTCAGCACCGTGATTTGTTGGGGACTTTCTTCTTCGCCCCAAGTCTCCGCCACACCATAGATCGCACCCATGTTCATCTCCCAACGCATCGCCTGATAGTTATAAAAAACCTGCCCTGTGATGGGTTTGTCCTTGATAGTACCTCCTAAAAATTGCTCAAAAATCATCAGCCCACTTTCATCGCTTGAATAGATTTGGGGCGTTTGCTCGTATTGAGATTCGACATAATTTCTGACTCGTGTTTTGAGATCATGGTAGCTGATAT
>CALCJP010000260.1 GCA_937967625.1 uncultured Saprospiraceae bacterium | reverse complement strand
GGCGTATAGGTGCCTGGTGAGAGATTTGAATAAACGGCCATTCGCGACCAGTTTATGCCGTCGATGCTGTATTCGATATCGTTGTCCGCTTGACCATTTCTTCCGTTGGCGAATATTTCGATTCGTCCATCATTGGTGCCGCAGCCTGAAACGGGGCGCAAGTCAACCAATAAAATATCAGGTGCGTCTGAGACTGTCAACGCCACAAAACCGCCTGTATTAGAGCAAGCGTTTTGATCTGTTCTTCTGACTACGATTCTATAAGTTGCTGGCGATAAATTATTAAACTGATTGCTGCTTTGCCAAGTGACGCCATCGTCCACGCTGTATTCCAAAAGGTTGGCAGGATCACTTCCTAAGTTGGCGTTGATGGTAATCGAACCTACTCCTGAAATGCAATCAGGTTGGGTTTCTACCACGCTGTCGATGATGGGTTCAGTTGGGTTGGTTAGAGTAACGTTGCTATCGCTGGTCTGGCAGGAGCCGTCGTCATTTCTTACTAAAATCTGATAGGTGCCTTGCGGCAAATCAGTAAACGCGCCCGTGGTCAACCAGTCAATTCCATTCAATGAATATTCTAAAGCACCACTTCCCGCTGTCGCGGAAATGGTGATTGTTCCATTTTCTGCTCCGCAATCAGGGTTGGTGAAATCCACTTGCGTAATCGACGGTGAGGCAGGCGCAGTCAAGGTCACTGCCGGCATATCATTTCTACAACTCAAGTCACTCAACCGAACTGATGGATTATAAATACCTGCCGTTAAATTTTCGAATACATTGCTGCTTTGCCAGTTGGTACCATCGATAGAGTACTGTAAATTTATCGGATTGCCTTGCGCCGAAAAGGTAATTCGTCCATCCATCAGGCCGCAATCGCTTGGGCTTGCCAAGGAGATGGAAACTGATGGTAAAGAGGAAGAATTCAACGTCACCGTTTGAGTGCCTGAGGCACACCAAACGCCTGAAGACATATTGCGCACCGTGACATCATAACTGCCTGCACCTAAGTTGCCAAAGGTGTTGGAGTTGAACCAGTTCAGACCACCGTTGATGCTGTATTGAGTGACGCCCAGGAGATTTTGCGTAAGCAAAATTTCTATGGTTCCATCGGCGGCATTGCAACTTGGGTTGGTGGTATTGACCATATCTATGACTGGTGAATCGGATGATTCTATCACGACGCCATCTGCAAAAGTCAAACATTGAGTCACCGAATCTCTTACCCAAACTAAGTAATTGCCCGCTGCCACTCCCACAAATAATTCATCATCAGACCAGGTGAACCCACCGTCGATGGAGTATTCGATTTTGCCGGAAGGTGCATAGGCTTCGATTTCTATAAAACCTGTTTGCCCGCAAAGGGCATCGGTTGGATATACGTTGGTGACGACAGTGCCATTGTCAACTGTTAGTTGAGCGAAGCCGCCATTTTGAGCACATGAACCGTCTGCATTTCTAACCATCAGATGGTAGTTCCCTGCGTTTAGATTTGGGAAAATGGTACCTGATTGCCATGCGATTCCGTTGTTGATGGAGTATTGAAATTGAGTCGGATCGCCATTTACGAAAACTTCGATTTGACCATCTGTATTGCTACAACTGGTTGGATTTATGGTATTGAAAGTAGTGATTTCGGGAGCACTTAGAAGTCCTACTTCATAATAACCAATCGTGGTGACACAAGTTCCGTTTTCGCGAATCATGACGCCATACACATTTGCCGAAAGGCTTCCGAAAATACTATCTGCCGCCCATGAAGTGCCGCTATCAATGGAGTATTCCAAAGTGCCAGTCTGACCAGAAGGCGTGATGATGATTGCGCCATCATTGACTCCACAGGTTGCTTTTACAACCGCGACATTTGCCGAAAGGCTATTAGAACCGCTTCGCAAAGACTCCTCTCGAACTGTTGACAAACAGGTGCCATCGCTATTGCGAATGAAGATGGAATAATCGCCATCTTGAAGTCCAGTAAAGGTGCGTTGGGTTTGCCAAGTGGTGCCATTGTCGATGCTGATTTCGAAGCCGCCTACGCCTTGCACAGTGAGGACAATTTGTCCATCAGACGCGCCACAAGAAGTCGGTTGCGTCAATGCCACATCAGTGATGGAAGGTGCGAGGAGTTGTGTTAATTCCACTACTCCTAAATCCGTGAGGCAAGAACCATCCAGATTTCGAACTTGAATTGGGTAGTTGCCTGCGGCGAGGTCAGTAAAAACGGTTTGGGTGCTAAAATTCAATCCGCCATCAATGCTGACCTCAAAAGGATTTGGGTTGTTTTCTATGATATAGATTGCACCATCTGTGAGGTTGCAATCTGAGATTTGTCTTGCTGCGACTTGACTTACTAAAGGTGCTATTGGAGAAGTGATGGTAGCATTTGGAGCCGTCACTTCGCAAGTTCCATTGGTTGCTCTGACGGCAATTGGATAGGTGCTTGATGGTAAATTGGTGAAAATATTATTTGCATTCCAAGTCGCGCCGTTGTCGATACTATACTCCAAAGCAGATGCGCCGCCGTAGGATACTGAAATAGCTATCTGCCCATCGGTCATGCCACAGCTTGAAACAGGGGCGACCGTGACATCTTGAATTAAAATATTGTCAGGAGCGACCAATTGTGCAGTGTTGCCAGGGGTGACACAAGTGCCATCGTTGTTTCTGACCAAGACCTCATAAGTGCCTTCCGGCAAATTGGTAAACGCACCCGAAGTTGCCCAATTCATGCCGTTGTCTATGGAGTATTCCAGATTGGTGCCATCTGCAGTAATGGTGATGGTTCCATCGGTTTGATTGCAGAGGGTTGGGTGCGACATAGTGAACGCAATATTGGATGGAGCTGTTGGCGCAGTGAGCGTCACGTCATCGAGGTTTTGCACGCAAGTGCCATCAAAATTGCTCAAAATCAAGTCATAATTGCCTGGAGGCAAATTGATAAACGCCCCCGTCGGGTCGAAAGTCATGCCGCCGTCGATACTATAATTTGAAGTTCCAGAACCACCAGAGGAATGAATCGTAATCGTCCCGTCGTTGCTATCGCAGTCCGTAGGATTTGCCACTTTCGTGGAATCATGAACCGGAGCAATCGGCATGTCCAATCGAGCATCTCCCACATCTTCAATGCAGGTGC
>CALCJP010000259.1 GCA_937967625.1 uncultured Saprospiraceae bacterium | reverse complement strand
AAGTTGCCAAACGCTCCCCAATAGACAGAAAGCACAAAAACGAACAACAGCAACACCCCTGCCAGCGCCGCCCAAAGTGCATACTTAAGCCCTTTGAACAGCTTGGGTTTTGCTGCTCTTTGTTGGTGGTACCATTCTTTTAGTTGGGGAAGTTTTTGATTTAAATCCATGTTTGTTGGCGCCGTTTTTTGAGAAGGGTAAACGGTTCGGCGAGCAAAGATATTTTAATCTGCGGTTTGCACCGCAAATTTTAGCAAATGAAAAAAGGTGTTCAGAAAACAGATTCTGAACACCTTTTGTATTTTCCGAAAACTTGTCCCGAACTTGCTTCGGGAGGAAAAAAATCAGCCCATCTCTTGGACGACTTCCTTCACTTCTGGAATCATTCTTTTGAGCATACCTTCGATACCTGCTTTCAGCGTCACCGTCGATGAAGGGCAGCCGCTGCAAGCACCTTGCATGATGACGTGCACGATTCCTTTATCGTATTTTTTGAATTCGATATTGCCGCCATCCATCTCCACACCTGGGCGAACGTAGGTGTCAATCAAGTCTTTAATCTTCTTGACTATCTCCACATCGTCTTCGCTATATTGATAACTCGCGCCGCGTTCTGCTTCGATTCGTGCCACTTCTTCCTCGAAACCTTCGTTGATTGGGGGCTTTTCGTCGGCGACATATTGCTTGATGAATTCTTTCAATTTCATCATGATGTCACTCCAACCGTAGTTGAATTCTTTGGTGACCGTCACGAAATTATTATTGATATAAACTGCCTTTACGAAAGGTAATGCGAACAATTCAGTAGCCAAAGGCGACCACTTCTGTGCAAATTCCAATTCTTTGAAATCTGCCATGCCTTGATAAATCATTCGGTTGGTCACAAATTTGAGTGACTCCGGGTTAGGCGTTTGCTCGGTATAAATCAGTACTGGACTTTTTACGGTTGTATTTTCCATGTATATGTAAGTTCTATTTAGAAAACGGATCGCAAAAATAACGCAATAGATGCAAATAGGTTGATAAATTGGCAAATGATAAAAATTTACTTGTTTCTCCTATATGATTTTTCCCTTTCGGGAAATGCGCATATTTCGCGAAAGCGAAAAACTTTCAGTTCTTAATTATGGTTAGATTTGCGGACTTATTTGTTGAAGAAAGAAATTTATTAGATGAAACCATCCATTCCAAAAGGAACTAGAGATTTTTTGCCGGCGCAGGTGATTAAGCGCAACTTCATTTTCGAAACGATTCGAAAGGTGTTTGTGAAATATGGCTATCAGCCCATCGAGACGCCCGTGATGGAAAGTCTTTCTACCCTTACGGGAAAATATGGCGAAGAAGGAGACAAGCTGCTTTTCAAAGTGCTGAACAACGGCAATTTTTTGGCGAAAGCCGATAAAGAAGCGTTGGCAGATTTGGACTCCAACAAATTAGTAAGTTCGATTTCGAAGCGTGGGTTGCGGTATGATTTGACGGTACCGTTTGCGCGCTATGTGGTCATGCACCAAAATGATATTGCTTTTCCATTTAAGCGATATGCGATTGAGCCGGTGTGGCGAGCAGACCGTCCGCAGAAGGGGCGTTATCAGGAGTTTTATCAATGTGATGTGGATGTGGTGGGGTCTGATTCGTTGATGTATGAGGCGGAATTGGTGCAGATTTATGATGAGGTGTTTGCAAATTTCAATATGAAAGTCATCATCAAAATCAACAACAGAAAAATTCTTGCGGGCATGGCAGAAGTAGCAGGCTGCGCCGATAAATTCATGGACATGACCGTAGCAATCGACAAATTAGATAAAATCGGTATCGAAAAGGTTTGCGAAGAAATGAGCGGGCGAGACATCAGCGATTCGGCTATCAAAACGATTCGAAAGGTTTTGGAAGTCAAAGAACTGAGTGAACTGAAAACCTTATTTCGCGAAAGCGAAACGGGCATGAAGGGAATTGAAGAATTAGAGACAACTTTCAGTTATTTGAGTAGCTCGACGCAAACCAACAAAGTGGAATTTGACATCACCTTGGCGCGTGGCTTAAGCTATTACACAGGTTGCATTTTCGAAGTCGCACATGACGCAGCGGCTTACCCCGAAGTGAAGATGGGCAGCGTAGGCGGCGGCGGTCGCTATGCGGATTTGACGGGAGTTTTCGGAATGAAAGACATGTCCGGTGTCGGCGTTTCTTTCGGCGCTGAACGAATTTATGATGTGATGGAAGAGTTGGATTTATTCCCTGAATCGAACCCTGAAAATTTGCAGGTACTTTTCATTGCATTCGACGAAAAGTCGCACCAATATGCCTTCCAACAACTCACCAAATTGCGCCAAGCAGGCATCAATGCCGACCTCTATCCCAAACCCACCAAACTGAAAAAGCAGATGAAATATGCGAATGATCGGCAAGTGCCTTTCGTCGCTCTCGTCGGCGATAAGGAAATGGAAACGGGGATGTTGGCTTTTAAAAATATGGAGTCGGGGGAGCAGGAGAGCTTGACGGTTGGGGAGGTGATTGGTAAATTCGGCAACAATTCTTCAAGGCGGAATCTTACTACTAAATTGATTGAATACGAATTTGATATAACTGGACTAATCAGCGAAAAATCATCAAAAAAGATTATTAAAAACGCATTTAATGCAAACCTTAAAACTTTTGCTAACTCATTGAAAGAATTTATTTCCACAAAAAATTCAGAGTGGACAGTAAGAGGATTTATTGATGTTTTTCAAAATGTATTTTCAATATCATCAGATACAAAAGTGGTATCCAAAATTCTTGAGATTCAGTTATTCAGCAAGTTTTTAGAATTTGGAAAAGATAATGGTTTAGATTTAGTTTTAGCAGAACATCAAAATTGGTATCCAGATATTTCGTTTGTTTCAAAGCTAAACCCTGAGATAAGGTTTGCTGTTGATTTGAAATCAACGTATTTCAATTCCGAAAGTAAGAAAACTTGTAATGGTTTCACTTTGGGTTCTCATGGAACTTATTTCATTGACCGAAAAAGTAGTAAGAACATTCAATTTCCCTATGGAAGTTATTTAGGTCATTTTTGTATTGGTGTCATTTATGCACGAAATCCAATATCAATTGATGAAACAAAAGCATATAGCTTAAATGAGTTAGAATCAATTCCTTCAGTTATGAATAATGTCTTGTTTTTTGCCTGTGAAAAGTGGAAATTAGCGAGTGACAAACGCGGGAGTGGAAATACTGCAAATATTGGGAGTACAAAAAAGGTTGAAGAAATTTTAAAAGAAAAAGGAAGATTCGCAAAATTAGGAGAGAAATGGTTTGATGATTACTGGAAAAATTATGGTAAGATTACAGTTGAAGACGAGAAAGGGAATTCTAAAAAAATCACCTCATTGGATGATTTCTTAACATACAGAGGAAAAAAATAAATTCAATTTTGAAAAAAACTATTGTTCCGCCAATCAAAACTCAAGGTATAAAAACCAAATTAGTTCCATGGATCAACCAACATGTGAACTTTGAAGGAGTCGATCGTTATGTTGAAGTATTTCTTGGTTCAGGAGTAGTAGGTTTTAATACTGCTTTGGAAAATGCACTTTTTTGCGATAGCAATCCTCACATCATTAATTTTTATCAAGGGTTAAAAGATAAAAAATTTGATGCTCCATTTATAAAAGGATTTCTAATTGAAGAAGGTGAAAAATTAAAGCAAAAAGGGGGAGATCATTATTATGAAATTCGTGAAAGATTCAACGACAAAAACGACCCATTAGATTTTCTTTTTTTAAATCGTTCATGTTTCAATGGCATGATTCGATTTAATCGAAAATTTAAATTTAATGTTCCATGGGGACACAAGCCAGAACGATTTGCACAAGCCTACATTACCAAGATATTCAATCAAATAAGAAAAGTTGAATATCTAATACACAGTAATAATTGGGAATTTAAATGTCAAGATTTTCAGAAAACCTTAGCTGAAACAACCCCCCAAGATTTTGTCTATTGTGACCCACCATACATTGGAAGACATGTCGATTATTTTGATTCCTGGAATGAAGACGATGAAAATGCACTCTCCAAATGGGCGAAAGACTTTAAAGGAAAAATGATGCTTTCTACTTGGCATAGCAATGCCTACAGAGAAAACTTATACATAGATACACACTGGAATAATTTACATTTAGTAACCCGAGAACATTTTTATCACATTGGAGCCAAAGAAAAAAATAGAAAACCAGTTATAGAGGCTTTAATCGCGAATTATAAAATCACATCGAGTAAAAAAATAGATCAAAACTTAGAAGAAGAAAAGCCCGAACAACTACGCCTATTTTAGGTTCTTTTACATTTTTCCTTTCGGAAAATACTCCAACCTGACAATTTCGTAACTTTACACCACTGGATTAATCAATTCAGTGGATTTGTTTGTTATACGCTCCGATCAGAAAATTTTCTTTTACAAAAAAGAAATTTACAAAATAATCTTTAGACGTCCGTCCACCATCAGCGAAGCGGTCGTTTACCGTCAACCAAATAATATGCAAGTAGCCACGCCATACCAACCAAAAAATAAAGTTCGAATCGTAACTGCCGCTTCTCTTTTTGATGGGCACGACGCAGCCATCAATATCATGCGACGCATTTTGCAGCGCACGGGCGCGGAGATTATCCACTTGGGACATAATCGCTCAGTGCAAGAGATAGTTGAAGCAGCCATCCAAGAAGACGCACAAGGGATTGCGCTGACGAGCTATCAGGGAGGGCATAATGAGTTTTTCAAATATATGCACGATTTGCTCAAAGAGCGTGGTGCCGAGCACATCCAAATCACCGGTGGCGGAGGTGGAACTATTCTACCCAGCGAAATTGAGGAATTGCATAAGTATGGAATCGCTCGGATTTACTCCCCCGACGATGGTCGTTCGATGGGTTTGCAGGGGATGATCAATGACTTGATGAAGCGATGTGATTTCCCGACAGGGGCAAGTATGAATGGCGAATTGAAGCACCTTGACGAAAATGATAAGGGTTCGATTGCAAGACTGATTTCGATTGCGGAAAACAACCCTGAATTATATTCCACGGCAGTGGAACCAAAGATTAAGGCGAAAATCAAAAAGCAGAAAAAGACCATCCCCGTACTCGGAATTACGGGCACAGGCGGTGCCGGAAAGTCGAGTTTGGTAGATGAGTTGATTCGTCGCTTTTTATATGATTTTACAGATAAGAAAATCGCTATCGTCTCTGTTGACCCATCAAAACGGAAGACGGGAGGTGCCTTGCTTGGCGACCGTATTCGCATGAATTCAGTGAATCCAGCATTTTCGGGAAACCGAGTTTATATGCGTTCGTTGGCGACGCGCCAGAGCAACTTGGCATTATCTAAACATGTCGAATCTGCACTCGACATCCTCAAAGCTGCTGATTTTGATTTAATCATTTTGGAGACTTCCGGTATTGGTCAGTCAGACACTGAAATCGTGGATCACTCTGACACTTCGCTCTACGTGATGACGCCCGAATACGGTGCTGCCACGCAGTTAGAAAAAATCGACATGCTCGATTTTGCCGACGTGATTGCCATCAATAAATTTGATAAACGAGGAGCGAAAGACGCGCTGCGCGATGTCAAAAAACAGTTCCAACGGAACCATAATTTGTGGGACGCAGATGTGACGACCATGCCTGTTTTCGGAACGATTGCCAGCCAATTCAATGACCCAGGAGCGAATACGCTCTATAAAGCCATCATGGAAAAATTGGTGGAGAAAACGAATGCTGATTTAAAATCAGACGCGCTGTTGGCAGAAGGCATGAGTGAGAAAATTTTCATCATTCCGCCCAAACGAGTTCGTTATCTTTCTGAAATTTCGGAGAACAATCGCCGCTATGACTTATGGTCAAAAGAGCAAGCAGAAATGGCTCGCAAGCTGTTTGGTTTGAAAAACTCCATTGAAACCATCAAGTCGCAAAAGATTGAAAACGAGGCAGTTATCATCGAAGGTTTGCAAAAAACCTACGACGACTTTTGGGAACGATTGGATGTCGATGTGAAAAATATCATCAAAGGTTGGGAGGAAAAAACCGCCGCTTACGCTGCCGATGAATTCATCTACAAAGTCAGAAACAAAGAGATAAAGGTGCCAACGAAAACGACTTCGTTGTCACACTTGAAAATACCGCGTGTGGCACTGCCAAAGTTCAAAGATTGGGGCGAAATCGTGCGTTGGGCATTGCAGGAAAATGTGCCGGGAGAGTTTCCGTACTCGGCAGGTGTTTTTCCATTCAAGAGAAAAGGAGAAGATCCGACTCGGATGTTTGCCGGAGAGGGCGGACCGGAGCGAACGAATGCCCGATTCCATTACGTTTCGAAAGGTTTGCCAGTGAGTCGTTTGTCCACGGCTTTTGATTCGGTGACACTTTATGGCGAAGACCCTGATCATCGTCCTGACATCTATGGAAAGGTGGGAAATTCAGGCGTTTCGATTTGCTGTTTGGATGACGCGAAGAAATTGTATTCAGGTTTTGACCTTTGTAATCCGACGACTTCGGTGAGTATGACCATCAACGGACCGGCAGCAACGATTTGCGCTTTTTTTATGAATGCCGCAATCGATCAGCAATGCGAAAAATACATTCGCGAACATAAATTGGAAGCGAAAGTAGAAGCGCGCCTAAAAGAAAAATACGACGACCAAGGTCTCGAACGCCCTCAATACCGAGGCGACATTCCAGAAGGAAATGATGGTTTAGGTTTGCTCTTGCTCGGTATCACAGGCGATGAGATTTTAGACCCCGCTATCTATAATGAACTCAAGGTAAAAGCCCTGACTTCCGTGCGCGGAACAGTGCAGGCAGATATTCTAAAAGAAGATCAGGCGCAAAACACGTGTATCTTTTCCACGGAGTTTTCACTCAAATTGATGGGGGATGTGCAGCAATATTTCATTGATGAAAAGGTGCGCAATTTTTACTCGGTTTCGATTAGTGGGTATCATATTGCGGAGGCAGGGGCGAATCCGATTTCGCAGTTAGCCTTTACCCTCTCCAATGGTTTCACTTTCGTGGAATATTATCTTTCGCGCCGCATGAATATCGATGACTTCGCGCCGAATCTCTCTTTCTTTTTCAGCAACGGCGTTGACCCTGAGTATGCCGTCATAGGGCGTGTTGCCAGACGTATTTGGGCGAAAGCCATGAAATTAAAATACGGCGCGAATGCGCGTAGTCAGAAGTTGAAGTACCATATTCAAACGAGTGGGCGTTCGCTTCATGCGCAAGAGATTTCGTTCAATGATATTCGAACCACGTTGCAGGCATTGTATGCGATTTATGACAACTGTAACTCGCTACACACCAACGCTTACGACGAAGCCATCACCACCCCAACCGAAGAATCGGTACGTCGTGCGATGGAAATTCAACTCATCATCAATCACGAATTGGGCTTAGCCAAAAACGAAAACCCACTGCAAGGCGCATTCATCATAGAAGAACTCACCGACCTCGTAGAAGAAGCCGTCCTCTCCGAATTCGACCGCATCACCGAGCGTGGCGGCGTATTGGGTGCGATGGAAACCATGTACCAACGCTCCAAAATTCAGGAAGAGTCGCTCTATTACGAAACGCAAAAACACACTGGCGAGCTACCGCTCATCGGCGTCAATACCTTCCTCTCCAAAGATGGCTCACCGACCATTCTTCCCAAAGAAGTCATCCGTGCCACTGAGGAGGAAAAACAA
>CALCJP010000258.1 GCA_937967625.1 uncultured Saprospiraceae bacterium | reverse complement strand
TTACATTCGATGTAGTGCAAATTGAAATGCAATTTTTTTAAAAAATATTTAATTAACTAATATGGTTATATGTATGCAGAGATTTTAGACCTATTTTTGATGGTTCTTCCGACTTTTTAATTCACTGGAAAAAATAATGGGTAAAAAAATATTCAAATGGACGGCGATAGTTTTGGTAGCGCTGCTACTGATTAGCGTAGTGTTGGGCGCCATTTTCGAAAAAGAAATTGGGGAGCAAATCATCGTCGAAATCAACAAGTCTTTAAAAACAGAGCTAACAGTCAAAGATTTTGACTTAGCAGTCTTTCGGCATTTTCCGAATGCTTCTGCCGAATTGTTGGGTGTTTCCGTCAAGGATACCAAAGGAAAAGTATTACTCGAAGCAAATTCTATTGGATTCAAGTTCGGAATTTTCAGTTTGTTTAAGGACAAAAAACAAATCAAGTCGGTTTTGATTGAGGATGGCGCGTTGATGATTAGTTTCGATAAGAAAGGAAGAGCAAATTATGATATTTCTAAATCGACTTCCGTCGAATCAGGAGGTAGCGACATGGCGATCTCCCTCAAGGAGGCACAGTTGAAAAATATTGAGCTACTATATAATGACGCGCGCTCAGAGCAAGAAGCGGTCTTTGTTTTAGAAAATGCAATCTTCTCAGGTGAGTTCTCTACTAAGAAATTCACAATGGAAAGTGCAGCCAAGTTGACATCTAGATTTATCGATATGGGAGAGTATCGCTATTTGGCAGGAAAGGAAGTGGGGTATGACGCAAAGATATTTGTCAATGCAGACAAAGGATTCTATGATTTTGAGAAGTTGAATGTCGCTATCGAAAAAAATATTTTCAAAGTAGATGGAACCATTGACAACAAAGGAGCAGCAACTGATTTTGATTTGAAAATAAACTGCTCTGAAGGCAACATTGGTTCTATCATTCAATTGCTACCGGAGCAATACCTGAACCCATTAAGCGATTTTTCAGGAAAGGGAAAATTTCTTTTTGAGACTACGGTAAAAGGAAAGCTGACAGATAAAACCAACCCTGCCATCAACACAAAGATGATCTTAAAAGATGGTCGCATTAGCAGCCCTCGCCTGACCAATGATTTAAAAGAGGTTTCGATGTCTGCGCTCTTTTCCAATGGCAATGCTCGCACTTCAAAAAGTTCGGTTTTTAGAGTCAACGACTTTAAAGGCTTTTTCAATCGCGAGATGATAGAGATGGGTTTGAAAATGACCAATATGGATGACCCAATGGTTGATTTTCAATTGGATGGAGCGATTCCGATGAAGTCGATTTATAAACTCCTTGACAACCCCAATATCTCAGGGGGAAAAGGCGAAATCGAAATCAACAACCTGAAAATCAAAGGGAAATTGGAAGACATGTCCAGTATGTCAAAAATTGATAGAGTGGACGCCAGCGGAAGTTTGGATTTTGATGATGCGACACTTTATTTCAAGGATGAAAAAATCATTTTTGACCGAGGTAGTTTGGTTTTAGATGACAATGATTTGTCAATCAAAGATTTTAAATTGGAGGGAGCAGGTAGCGAAATTGCCATCTCAGGACATTTTGAAAACCTCTTGCCTGTGCTTTTTGCCGATTCGCTTAACTCCAAAAAAGCGGAGTTGAAATTTAAAGCTTCATTGAAAGCGGACGAGTTTGATGGTGACCGATTGGTGGCATTGACTGCCGTGAGTGAGGAGGCAAAAGAAGAAGCCGAATCGGAAGGAAAAGAAGCAGTCGATTCGCTCCAAATCGCCCAAAACGAAAACAGAGAGTTTTTCGCCAATTTCCTTGACGGAACATTTGAGGCAGAAATCGAAAACTTCAACTACAACAAAATAGAAGGAGAAAATTTCGATGGAAAAATCATCTTTAAAAATAATGAGTTATCTATAACGGGTTCGGCAGATGCGATGGAAGGCTACTTCGAATTGGATGGAAAATTCTTCCTCGAAAAAGAACCCTACCTCAATGCCAAAATCGAGTGCCACGAAATCAACGTCAACGATTTCTTTTTACAAACCGAAAACTTTGGGCAGGACTTCCTTCGCGCAGAGCACGTCTCAGGCGAGTTGACTTCCTTTATGCTCATCAATGCTTTTTGGGATGAAAAAACAGAATTTCTGACTGATGATTTGATTGTGATGGCAGGAGTCGGAATTGAAGATGGCGAGTTGAAAGATTTCGATATGTTGGAAGACTTTTCAAGTTATATTCACTTGAATGACTTGAAAAACATCAAATTCGTTGATACCGAAAATTGGATAAAAGTTCAAAACTCAACGTTTTATTTGCCATCGATGTTTGTGCAGAGCAATGCGCTCAATATGACCGTAGCGGGCATTCACAACTTTGAGCAAGACATTGACTACAATGTCAAAATCAATGCAGGTCAAGTCGTTGTGAATCGTCTCAAGCCGCATAATAAAAAACTCGATCCGCAGCCCTCCAAAAAGAAGGGATGGTTCAATTTATATTACAATGTCAAAGGTAATTTGGAGACAGATTGGGAGGTGACTTCCAAGCGCAGAAAGGTGAAAGCAGATTTCGCGAAAAGCGAAAAAATTAAAAAATCAATTCAACGGAATTTAACGCGGAAGTTTGGGAAAGTTGAATTGCTCGATGCATCAAGACCTCAAGCGGAAAATTCAGAGGAGCCGTTGGGTACCTCTTCTTCTTCGAAACCAAAAATTAAACTGCCAAAATTTCCAAAACCGAAACGAACTTCGACAACTAAAGAGGAGCAGAAAGATGATGACGATGATGAATTTATTGATGGATTTTGAAGAAAATGGATTTCGAGAAATCGGGATTTCGGGATTTCGCGAACAAGAAGCGTCTCAAAACCCCGACTTCTCGAAATCTCGATATCAAAACAATTTGAAATTGAAAACTCAGATTTTCTTTCCCAAGCGAATTGTCTAAAAACCAATAATGTTAGATCTACTCATAATCGGCGGCGGGCCCACGGGCATTAGCTGCGGCATTGCTGCCAAAAAAGCGGGGTTGAATTTCACTATCATCGAGAAGGAGGTCTTGGTCAATTCGATATTTCACTTTCCGACCAATATGACTTTTTTCTCTACCTCTAAGTTGCTCGAAATTGGAGGCGTTCCATTCATTTCTCATACGGACAAACCCACGCGCCGCGAGGCATTGGAATATTATCGCCGCATTGTTGACACTTGGAAACTGCCGATTCAAACCTACGAACCTGTTGAGGAAGTCATCCAAAAAGAAAATTGCTACGAGGTGCAAACCTCAAAGAAAACCTATCAAGCAAAGCACGTCGTCGTTGCTTCAGGCTTCTATGATGTGCCGCGTATGTTGGGTGTGGAGGGAGAAGATTTGACGAAAGTCAGGCATTATTATGATGAGGCACATCCTTACATTGGAAAGAAAATAATCGTGGTTGGTGCTGCCAATTCAGGTTGCGACGTCGCTTTGGAACTTTGGCAAAAAGGAGCGGAAGTGACGATGGTGATTCGTAAACCGCACATCTATCCCAAAGTCAAATATTGGATAAAACCCAACATCGAAAATCGAATCAAGGAAGGTTCGATACCTGCGTATTTTAGCTCGACGATTGAAAAAATTACAGCCGATTCCGTTCTCATTAATACGCCCGACGGGCAGCTCGAAATCGAAAACGACTTCGTTTTTGCCATGACTGGCTACCAACCTAATTTTGACTTCTTACGAAAAATCGGAATTGAAATTTCCGCTGATGCGGAACGCATTCCTACTCACAATGAATATTTCGAAACCAACTTGCCAAATCTCTACTTAGCCGGCGTCGTCTGCGCAGGTATGCAAACCAGCAAATTGTTTATTGAAAATACGCGAGAGCACGGAGAGGTGATTGTGGAGGATATTTTGCGAAAGCAATAAAAATCACATTCACCTATAATAACAAAAAAGCGCAACCAATTGATAATCAATTAATTGCGCTTTAAAAAAGCGGTCTGGACGGGACTCGAACCCGCGACCCCCTGCGTGACAGGCAGGTATTCTAACCAGCTGAACTACCAGACCATTAGAATTTCTGGGTGTCTGTTTATTCATTAGAAAAAACAGTACCAAAAAATTATATATTAATAACTTCTCTTTCGAAGCGGCGGCAAATGTAAGACCGTTTTGTCAATAGTGCAACCCATTTTTACAAAAAAATTAAAAAACTTTTAGTTCCGCTGTGGAGGCTGATTGTATTTAGTAATTTTGCACTCGCAAAAATCAATAATCTTTAACTCTATGGTCTTTTTAGAATTCGAACAGCAACTGGAAAAACTCTACACAAAGTTGGAACAATTGCGTGAGGTAGGCGAAGGCGGCGAAATTGATGTCACCGCATCAATCAAAGAATTAGAAGCAAAAATCAAGACCACCCGAAAAGAAATATATGACAACCTGACCGGTTGGCAGCGAGTGCAACTCTCTCGCCATCCGGAGCGTCCCTACACTTTGTATTACATCGGGCAGATGTGCCGCAAATTTGTTGAACTCCACGGTGACCGCTTTGTCAAAGACGACAAAGCGATCGCAGGCGGATTAGCAAATATCGACGGGCAGCCGGTAGTGATATTAGGACATCAAAAAGGAGTCAATACCAAAATGCGCCAATATCGCAACTTCGGAATGGCAAATCCCGAAGGGTATCGCAAAGCATTGCGCTTGATGAAGATGGCAGAGCGATTTGGTTTTCCAGTGGTTACATTGATTGATACACCCGGTGCTTATCCAGGCATAGAAGCAGAGGAGCGCGGGCAAGCAGAAGCCATTGCGCGCAATCTATTTGAAATGGCACAGTTGAAAGTGCCCATCGTTTGTGTCGTAATTGGAGAAGGAGCCTCAGGAGGAGCGATTGGTATCGGCGTTGGCGATAAAGTGTTTATGTTGGAGAACACTTGGTACTCGGTGATTTCGCCAGAATCATGTTCTTCAATATTGTGGAGGAGTTGGGATTATAAGGAGCAGGCAGCGGAAGCATTAAAATTGACCGCAGATGACATGCTTGGCTTCGGAATCATCGACGAAATCATCAAAGAACCCGTCGGTGGAGCGCACACTGAGCCAGAAGCAATGGCAAAGATTTTAAAACGACATATTAAAAAAGCGATTGCGGAGTTGTCAGAAATGACGCCGGAAGAACGCATTGAAAAACGAATTGAGAAATATGCTTCCATAGGAAGATTTGAGGTTACTAAAGAATAGGAGGGAGTAATTAAAGCGTGTTATTTGAATTCCCCTCCCGAAGTAAATTCGGGACAAGTTTTCGGGAAATGAAATCATTATCTCGAAAAATTCAATAGCACCAAGTTAAAAAGCAAAAGATGAATTTTTTACAAAAACTTCGGAACAAATTCTACAACCACTATTTAAACAAATCCCTTTCACAAACCAGAGTCATGCGGCTTTCTACCAATCTGGAAGAAGCCAACACAGTGGGAATCCTATTTAACGCATTTGACGAAAGTCAAATCCAAGTGGTTTTAAATTACGCAGATCGCCTTTCGGCAAATGGCAAAACAATCTCGCTCTTAGGCTATTATGACACCAAGGAAATCATCGAACACGATGACTTCCCGCACTTCAACAAAAAGAATATTGACTGGGCAAATCGCCCCGAAGGCGAAAAGGTAACTCAATTCATGAGTGAATCTTTTGACTTGCTCATCAACCTATCTGGCAAAACCAATCCCCCTTTTGATTATATCATGGCATTATCAAAAGCGTCATTTCGAGTAGGTCCTCCTACTGAAAACACCTACAGTTGTGACCTGATGATTGACACCAAAAATCCGGAAGACATCGCAAATTTTATCAAACAAGCCGAGTCTTTCCTGAACAAAATGACTACACATCATGAACCAATACCCGCTTAGAGGGACTGGAGTGGCGCTCGTAACGCCATTCAAAAAAGGAGGAGCGGTTGATTATGCCGCACTTGAGAAAATTATCGAAAACTGCATTGATGGAGGCGTCGATTTTTTGGTTTCTTTAGGAACTACCGGCGAAGCAATCACCCTTTCTTCAAAAGAATGCAGAGCCGTCCTCGATTTCACTTTAAAGATAAATAATGGGCGATTGCAAACAGTCGTTGGCTTTTTCGGAGGCAATAGCACCCAACAGTTAGTAACGAAAATTAAAGAGTTTAATTTCGACGGCTTCGACTACATGATGTCGAGCAGTCCTTCTTACAATAAGCCATCTCAAGAAGGCATTTTTCAGCATTTCATGGCAATCGAAAAAGTAGCGTCGCTGCCCATCATTATCTACAATGTCCCTGGTCGCACTGCTTCTAATATGACCGCCGAAACGACACTTCGTTTGGCGAAAGCCAGTGAAAAATTCATTGCGGTCAAAGAAGCTTCCGGCGACCTCAATCAAGCTTCCAAAATCCTCAAATACAAACCGAAGCATTTCGCAGTTTTATCAGGCGACGACCAGCTGACGCTCCCTATGATGGGATTGGGCAGCACGGGTGTGATTTCAGTAATCGCCAACGCATTCCCTTTCGAATTTTCAGAAATGGTACGCG
>CALCJP010000257.1 GCA_937967625.1 uncultured Saprospiraceae bacterium | reverse complement strand
CTATCTCGACCCTCCCATTGTCATGGGAATCTTGAATCTGACTCCTGACTCTTTTTTTGATGGCGGTAAATATGCGTCTCAAAACGACATTTTGGCGCAAGCCGAAAAAATGCTTTCAGAAGGAGCGGACATTTTAGATTTAGGAGCGATGTCTTCGCGACCGGGAGCAGATGAGATTTCTGCTAAAGAGGAACTCGAACGATTGCTACCTGCGATTGAAGCGATTTTAAAACAGTTTCCTGACACCACGATTTCTGTTGATACTTATCGAAGCGAGGTGGCGCGAAAAGCAGTTGCAGCAGGCGCGACGATGATCAATGACATCTCAGGCGGACAGTTGGATGACAAGATGTTTGAGACAGTCGGTGAGTTGGGCGTGCCTTATGTCCTCATGCACATGAAAGGGACGCCACAAAACATGCAAAAGAATCCTACCTATGAAGATGTGGCATTGGAAATCTTAGATTTCTTTATCGAAAAAACGCAGCAATTGCGATCCTTTGGCGCGAAGGACATCATCCTTGATCCGGGTTTTGGTTTTGGAAAGACGATTGACCATAATTACGAATTGCTTCGAAAACTGCATGTTTTCAAAATCTTGGATTGGCCAATCTTAGCGGGCATTTCTCGAAAGAGTATGATTTATAAGTTTTTGGAAACGACTCCACAAGAGGCGCTGAATGGGACTTCTGTTTTGCATTATGTGGCGCTGGAACAAGGGGCTAAGATTTTGAGGGTGCATGATGTGCGGGAGGCGAAGGAGGCGGTGAAATTGTGGGGGAAGGTGAATCGAACTATTGAAGATGAAATTTGATTTCATTTGGTATAAAACGAAAACAACCCTGCTCCATCTTCTGCCCTTGCTGTAAAAAAAGCTACCACCGCTCCGAATTCAGAACCGTAGCGAAGCTTCTCCAAGTAGCCCAAGAACATGGCCTTGCATTTATTTTCCACAAAAATATCTAATTTGAAACAAGGACTCAAAAGAAGAAAAAGTCCCTAAAAAAAAACGCACCGCCAAGTTTTGGAGAGAGGCGGTGCAACAAAAAGCTATGAAAACTAAAACATCTTGATTTCGACTTTTAAAAGCCGAAAAATTTCTTTAAATCAGTTGGGTTCGTATCGGTTATATAAAATTTTATTCGGGTAACTCTTGTGAAGTGCAAAACTATAAACTTTTCTGAAAAGAAAAAATTCAGTTCCATTCGTTTTCAATAATCACCCTGCAAAGATACAATTTTAGTTAAATTTAGGACAATACCCATTTCTGGTAAATTGTGAGTGAAAGAGGATATGGAATCGTCGCTTTCGCTAAATAAAGGTATTTAGCGAAAACGAACTATCCAAAGAAAACAGGAAATTACTTCATTTTTACCAGTCGTTTTAGCTTTTGGCCACTCTCAGATTGAATCCTCACATAGTAAGCTCCCGCTGCCAAATCGCTCGCTTCAAGTGTAATGTTATGTGAACCTTGCCCAATCGTTCGATCTGCCAAAACCCTAACCAATCCACCCACTGAGTCAAACAACGAAATATGAGTTCGCCCTCCTGTGGATTCAAACTCAATTCTAAAGCTGTCGCTAAATGGGTTGGGATGCACCTCAAAATGAGTAATCGGTTCAGCCACCTCCTCACCGGTAGAAGTAGTCGGACACGCTTTCAAAATATTCAATTTCTGAAAATCCCCAAAAAGAACATCTCTAACGATACTCTCTTCGACCTCCAACCAATCCGTCAAAATTGAACCGTAAACGGAACGGAAATCATATTGCATTGGGACGCCCTCATTTTGATCCACATCTGGAGAAACCTCCACATTGTCCCCAATCACTCCCGGCCAAACGCAAGAACCAAAAACCCACAACGGCGCAGCCGTTCCATGGTCAGTTCCAAAGCTACCATTTTGACGAATTCGTCTTCCAAACTCGGAGTAGGTCATGCCCACCACCCTATTGTCAATCTGCATTTTGATCAAGTCATCTTGGAATGCCGCAATGGATTCAGACAATTCTCTCATCAATTCCGCATGTGTTCCTGATGCCGTATTGCCATCAAAAACCTGATCCGCATGCGTATCAAAACCACCCAAACTAACGATATAGATTTTCGTTCGAAGCCCTCCTTTAATCAATCGAGCTACTGTTTTCAACTTCTCAGACAATTCATCAAAGCCATACAAATCGGACATGTTAGTCCCCAAATCATTGGCGTTTTGGATGACGCCTCCATACTTGTTGGTTTGCTCAATGGTCTTATTCAAGAAAGTCAATTTATCGGCATAGCAGCCCGTTGCCATATCATTGCCAACTGGCGTCGAAAGTTGAGATAAATTATTAGGATCGAGTACTGCTAAACTAAAATTGCCCGCAATCCCCTGACAAGTTTCGCTTACAGAAGAGCCAATGGTCAATGCAAACGGATCTGGACAATCTGCATTCGGATAAGCCGCCGGAAAGTCTGCATAATAGGCATCAAAGTAACGCCCCAACCATCCTGTTGCCACAAATTGATCAGCAGCCGAGGCAGTATTCCAAATATCAGTCGAGCGAAAATGCGACCGATTCTGATTCGGATATGCGACACTCTGAACGGTGCACAAATTGCCACTTTCATGCAATTGATGAAGTCCTTGCATGCTTGGATGAAAACCCAAACCAGTGCCATCCAACTCAATCAGTGAATTTTCAGGAATTACAATTTCAGGTCTGACTTGCGTCAAATTTGAATACTCGCTCAGCGGCACCACACAGTTCAACCCATCATTTCCACCTGCCAATTGAATCAAAACCAAAATACGATCACTATCAGGATTCAAAAAACTACTGAACGCATTTTCCGCAACAGCGGAGACCGGAATCCCTCCCACCAACAATGGTGCTGATACTATCGTCCCGCTTTTTATAAAATTTCTTCTTTTCATGATTTTTATTGTTTTGAAGTGTTTTGAAGTGTTGAAGTATTCAAGTTTTGGAGTGTTCAAGTAGCTTTCGACACGAACACTTAAACACATCAACACCTAAACACATTTAGATCAAATAAATTTCTGGCATTTTAAGCATCGTCCCAAAGAGCGCTTCCAATTTACGAACCACGCCTTCTCGCTTCTGAGCATCGTCAGGATCAGCCAAATGCTCCCCGTACTCCACCGTCCATTCAAAATCAGGAAGTCCAGGAACCAATACCTCTTTCAAGAAATCCAATTGCCCTTGCGAAATCGGATAGCAGAAAAGCACCGTCGCCAAGTCATTGATCAAATCATTTGGGTCGGTTGGGTTATCAAATTTTGAGATGATATCTAAATAATCATATTCATACGCAAAACCACTTCTTCTAAATCCACCCATGATAGTATCAACCAACTTTTCCCTCAATGGGAGCGAAACCGAATTCATCCAAACATCATAGTAAGCAGGCCCTTGATAAAACGCCTTCCAACCAGCTACCGTTTCGATGGAATACAAATCCATGTCCAAGTCTCTCGCTTGATTATAGAGATAATTCCAACCATTATATTTTCTTTCAATATCTGTGGGTGCAGGAAAATCCAAAGAACCAACCAACTTAAAGAGAAAATCTATAGGGTGATTCACCATGCATCCTCTATGACTTTCGTCAAAAAAGTACTCGCTCGAAAGCAATGCTTCTAATGCAGGTTGGATGACGTAATCATTATCTCTTAGAATCTGAGCCATGGGTTCGATGACATTTGCCTCTACCGTCGCGTCGATATTCGCGCCGATAAACCAAATATGCAATTGCCGACAGATAAAACGAGACACCTCATCTTGCTGAAAAATAAGGTCCACCACATTTTTGTATTCGTTTTCATCAGCGTTTCCAATAGTCGCATTTGCAAAACGATGAGAAAGCTGTTTGGTCGTTGTGTCGTGGCGTCCTGAGCGATAAGTTCCACCTACGAAAGTGGGGTTGTTTCTATCATTGGCAATCCAACCTGTAAGTGATTTTGCCAATTCCACCACATCGTCTTCAGTGAAAGTGGTATAATCTCCGGGGCCAGCCAATTCTCCTTTCCCAATAGTAAATAACTCCAACAACTCTCTCGAATAGTTCTCATTAGGATTCCTACGGGAGTTTTGAGTACCATTCAAATAAATCAACATTGCTGGACTAATGGTAATTTCCTTTGTCAACTCCCTAAAATCACCCAATGCATATTTTCGACACAAATTAATGTAATGATACCCAAACTGATTTCTGGCAAGGTTGGCAGTAACAAAATGCTCTCTCCAGAAAAGTGTCATTTTCTCTCTAATAGAAACGCCTCCGTCACGCATCAAACCTATCCACCAAGCATACAAAGAGCGACGTCGAGCGCCATTGATATTATTGACATTTGGGTCAGGTGGCGTATCAACCCAAGTAGTCCCACTCGCCACATTTGGATCATCATCATAATTGTAATAAATCGGCGGTTCGGGCAACTGCCCCACGTCAAAAAGCTTTGCAATTGTACCTGCCAAACCATCAGACTCCGCCTGCTTGATTTGCTCAAAGGTGAGACCAAAAGTTGTCCTGCGGAGTAGGTGTGCGGCTTCTAATTTGCCGAAAGGTCCAGTATAAGGGTTGAGGGTCATCACCACCGGCGGAGCCGTTTGGACTTCCACCTCCTTATTTTTTCGAAATTTTGTGAACAGTGTTCTTCTATCCATTAGCGAGCGGATTTAATAGGTTTTATAAATACTGTTTTATTTGGTAGGTATGAATTTGGAGGAATAGGTTGCATTTAAAGTTTAAAAACTATTGCCTCCTTTCTAACTTACTGATTGTCAAGTACTTCTACAAAAAAGATGCCTTTCGGCAAATGTGAAGTTGCTACTTCCGAAACCTGATTGGCTTGAATTATCAATTTCCCGAAGTTATTGAAAATTCCTAAGTACAGTAAAAAACATAGATTTACTAAACTTCGCTCCCGATCAAAATACGGGACAAGTTTTCGCTAAATGCAGGTCTTTCATCTTCGCACCAACCTAAATCATCGAGTGCGGTCATTTCCCAATCATTTCCCGAAAAGGGTGAAAAATATAAGTCTTGGGGCACTGCCACATTCGTTTTGCCGAAAAGGCAAATAATTGATAATCAGCGTAAATAAAGAAAGATGCTTTTCACGAAAGATTCAATTGAAATAATTGTTTCGACTTTCGTCAAATGTAAAGGTTTAAACGCATCCTAAAAAAATTGTTCCTAATTTTAAAAATAACATTAAGTCCTTGAGTTTCAATTTTTTATACCTTTAGAATTCCAAATTTCACGCCTCAACACCAAAGCATGATGACTAAAACAATCAACCTGACTGTTCACCCAATACGGAATCATGCAAACATTTTCTACCAAAAATCGCTTACTAATTTTTTTCTTTTTTCTCTTTAGCCTTTCGGCAAATGCGCAAATGTGCGGCATTGCAACCGACGAGCCGCCCGGCTGCCTGTTGGATACCATTTACTATGGTGGTCAAACTCAGATTTATAGCAACAGCCCTCTTTTGCCTAATATTACCGGCGCGCTTTGCGATGTAAAATTTCAGGATGCATGGATGGAAATCATCCCGATTTGCGAAGAAATTCAAATAAAATTCAGGCAGGTACAGTGCATTCCCAGATTCCCAACCTATGGAATCGGAGTTGCGGTTTTGGATGAAAACTATCAGGTGCAGGGAACTTGTTTCGTTTTCTATGTAATCGGATTTGCCAATCAAACCTTTACGGTTCCGGGACTGATTCCCGGCAAAAGATACCACCTGATGACCTTCACGCGAGTGGGGGGGCAGCGTTGCAATTACAATTTTCAGGTAGAAGGAATTGCCACCTATGGCGTCAATAATGGCGACATGCATGGTGTTTTCAATTTGGGCGTTGGGAGTACTTCCAAATTTTATGTGGAAGTTGAAAAAGGCGACGTATTCAATTGGACTACCGACCCCGGCATCACTATCGTGGATGGGCAAGGCGGCTACGATGTTTTGGTCAATACGCCCACAGCAGGCATCTATCAAATTTGTTGCGACATCACCCACGCCGACCGCACTACCGAACAAATCTGCGAAACCATAACCGTCGCTCCCTCCACCACTACAGTCGAGTTCGAAAAAGCCCTCTACTGCAAATACGATTGCATCCCTTGGAATGGTGATTGTATCGACTCGCCGGGACATTATTATGACCGAAGTGGGCATAATTTGAAAATCTTAGAAGCCTGCCTCAACCTCGAACCCCAAGTCGGAATCTTTGGACAACCAGACATCCAAATCCCCGGTAACCGAGCTCCGGAATTAATTTTCGGCTACCAAAAACGAGGCAACGGCAATTATCAATATCAATGGCTCAATGGAAATAAACGCCCTATCAATGGCGCCAACCAATTGCAACTGAATGTCGGACAAAGCGGAACGTATTGCCTCGCAGTATTAGACCTCGATACGGGTTGCACCGACACCACTTGCACCGACGTCTTGGTCACCACGCCTCTACCCGAAAAATGCGGGGTGGCAGGCGATGACCCACCGGGATGTGCGATCTGCGGGCCAAGCTATTCGGGTTCGACAGCAGGCTACACGAGAGGCCCCAGACCTCCGGGTTTTTGCGGAACGATTGAAAACAATCAGTGGCTTGCGGTTCAGGCAGCATCCACCACCATCACGATTGACATTACGAGTTTCAATTGTCGATTTGGGCGAGGCGTACAACTATACATGCTCGATGTCAACAACAACCCCGTCTCGTCCTGCTTTTCGAGTGGAGGAAACAATTTGCCCGGTCAAGTCACTGCCACTAACCTAATCCCCGGCGAGGTCTATTTCATTATGATTGATGGATTCGCGGGAGACATTTGCGATTTCAGAATAGACATCATCGGAGGCGTAAATACTGGTCCGCCTGACAATATCGGATTCATCCGTTTTGACAATGACAATCCATGTCCGGGTCAGGTAGTTTGCTATGAAGTGGATCCTGCACGAGGCGCAGCCGAATACCTTTGGCATGTCAATGGAGATGGAACCATTCTCGTGGGGCAAGGCTCCAATCAGGTTTGCGTGCAGTGGAGCACGCCCGGCACTCATGAGATTTGCGTCGCACCAAGCAATCCCTGTTTTGTGGGAGATACCATTTGCCTTCCGGTCGATGTTATCAATAGTACAGCAGTCAACAATCTGCCTCCAATGGAATTTTGTAGTTACGAATTTCCATTGGCAGAAGCAGATTACTGCATCACTGGCAAATGCCCCGGAACCATCCCGATGGCGGGAACTTACTGCGTTTCGGTAGGTGCTTCGACAGGGCTTTGTGACAGCACGATTTGTTACACTTTCGTGGAATTGCCCATACAACAAGAAGTCGTCGATACCTTCATCTGCTTAGGCAATTCCTTTGATTTCTTTGGCACTCGAATCGACTCTGGTGGTACTTACATCCAGCAAGTACCCGTCGCAAACCAATGCGACCGAATCATCGAATGGAATGTCGAACTCGTTGATTTAGAAGCAGTTATAGAAAATCCACGTCCTTATGATTGCATCGTGGGAGACACCATGCTGCTCGAAGGATTCAATTCAACCTTAGGTCCCCGCATCCAATTTGAATGGACTGCTTTCGACGGTGGCGTCATCGAAGATGGGGAAGATACTCCTTTTGCCATCATCAGAGGTCCGGGAAGTTATGTGCTCAAAATTCAATTTGGAGAAGGCGGATTAGCATGCATTGATAGAGATACCGTCCAAGTGATCGGTAGCCTTTCTCCGCCCAATATCACCTGCACCTCCACGGGAAGTTCCATCACCTTTTCATGGAATGCCGTGCCTGGTGCCGTTGACTACAATGTCGATATAGATGGAGCCGCACAAGGCACTACCACCATGACCACTTGGACAGTCAATGGTCTCGTACCGCTACAACCCGTTACTATCGGCGTCCAAGCCAATGGCGTGGCGGGCTGCGGAAGCGCCGCTTCTACCCTACTTTGCCAAGCGCAAGATTGCCCTCCTGTGTTGGTTTCGATTGATACGGTGCCCCCGGTTTGCATTGGCACCAATGATCAACCAATCCAATTAATGGGCACTTTCCAAAATGCAATTGGTGGCGGCACCACTTTGTGGGTGGGTAATTTTCTTTCCCCGACAGGGGTCTTCGATCCTCGCCAAGCGGGCGTTGGTTCCCATGTCGTCAATATCATTTATGAGGAAGCAGGCTGCAACTATTTTGCCTCGCGCCGAATTGAAGTCTTCGAACCACCGACCAATACTTTCGAAGTCGAAACGCCTATCTGCGTGACTGATGAATCTCAGATTACTTACACCGGAAACGGTTCTCCAAGTGCCATTTTCGATTGGAATTTCGATAATGCAACCATCAATGGCGGCAGCGGAGATGGTCCTTATTTCCTTCAATGGAACACGGGTGGCACCTATACCATCAGCCTTTCCGTTACCGAAAATGGCTGTACTTCTGCCACTCAATCGCTTCCTGTCAGGGTTGAAGATTTATTAGACAAACCCGATTTAAGATGTGTGGCGACCACGACGAGTTCAGTGGAGATTGGATGGGATCCCATTTCCGGCTCGACCGGTTTTGATGTCCAAGTTTTGGGCGGAAGTTCGGGAACTCGTAATGGCAATTCCTATTTTGTCAATGGCATGACTCCGGGTGACTCTGTCATTTTGCGAGTCGCTGCTTTGACAGATAATATTTGTGGTCCCACCCTCGATACCATCATCTGCTATGCGAATGATTGCCCGCCCGTGCAGATTGATTTTGATCCGATTCCTTCGATATGTTTGTATCCAAATACTGCCGATTTTAATCTAAATGATTTCCTCACCCTTTCGGGAAATACCGGCACAGAAACCCGCACCTGGAGCGGCACTGCCACCAGCCCAACAGGCAACTTTTCGCCTCTAACGGCAGGAGTCGGTACCTTCACCGCGACACTCGATGTCAACGATTCGGGGTGCTTATTTGACGAAAGTCTAACTATCACGATACTGCCCATTCCTACTGCCGCAATTGCCGTTGATCCTTCACGTATTTGCGAAGGTGAAACCACCCTCATCGAGGCGACGGGCAGTTACGCTTCCAGTACAATTTTTAATTGGGACAGAGGCAACGGAATTGAAATCGGAACCGCCAACGGCACTGGTCCTTACCAAATGCAATACGATAATGCTGGCACTGAAAACATCAGCCTGACTGTCGAAACCGATGGTTGTATTTCAGATCCAGCCTCCGCAACAGTTGATATTGACGAACCGCTTTTGCCATTCATAATCAATTGCAACACCTCTACTTCCACCATCGATTTTGATTGGGCACCAGTGGTTGGAGCGACTGATTATCAAGTAGTTGTGCTCAATGCACCTGCTGGATTTGTCCAGAATCAGCCCGATGATTTCAACCTCAGTATTTCGAATTTGCAACCTTTGGATGAGGTGACGATCGAGGTCATTGCTTCTGATCCAAATAGCACTTGTCCGCCCGTTCGAGTGGAGCAAACTTGTGAGGCAAAGAACTGTCCCCCGATTCAATTGAGTTTTAGAGCAGTTGATCAAATATGTCTTGAGCCTGGAACCACTGGCACTCCAATAGACCTCAATGACTTCCTCAATCTGAGGGGTGACAATGGTAATCCTTCTATCAGATGGTCAGGAAGCAATTCAGTGGATATGAATGGAATTTTCACACCCAGTTCGGCTGACTTCGGCACTCATCAAGTGCAGGTGGAAGTGAGCGAAGAGGGCTGCGATTTTTCCGAAAGGATAACTATCAATGTGGTAGAAATTCCATCCAGCGACTTTACGGTGACCTCTCCTATTTGTCTTACTGATACTGCTTTGGTGGCTATTACTCAACCTGCACTTCCAGCGACTTTGCATAAATGGAATTTTGGGAACGCCAATCGGGAATGGACTTTAGTGAGGGGAATTTTTGATGCATGGTGGGACGCCCCACAGACAGATGAAATTTATATGTTTGCTGAAAATCAAGGCTGTTTTTCAGACACCACTTTTGTTCAAGTACAAATCGACCCCACCGTTCAAACACCAACAATTAATTGCCAATCCGACCTCACCCAAATCACTTTCTCATGGAATGATGTGCCTGGCGCGACCGATTATGAGGTAACCGTTACGAATGCACCAACTGGCGCCACGAGTAGCCAGCCTGATGATTTTTCAATAATAATCGAAGATCTACTTCCAACACAAACTGTTGATATTCAATTGATTGTAAGCAACAGCCTGTCGGTTTGCCCTCCAGTCACTACTACTTTAAGTTGTCCAACTTTGGATTGTCCACAGATGACATTTACCAAAGAAGCCATCCCAGACATCTGCCTCCCGATTTCTTCGGGACAGGTTCCGGCAAATGTTGACCTCGTTGATTTCAATCCATATATCGACATCAGCGGTCAGCTTACCGGTGGCACTTGGGAGTGGAAAGGATCAGCAGTTTCTGCTGATGGAATCTTTGACCCAAATGTCTCAGGAGTAGGCACTCACACCGTCACTGCCATCTATAAAGAGTTGAATTGCGAGTATCAGGAAACCTTAGAAGTAACCGTTCATCCTAATCCTATTGCAGATGCTGGTTTGGATAAATTCATCTCTTGCTTGGATACCTCAACAGACATTGGCGGAAGCCAAAACAATACGAATCCATCTGCGGTGACCTATGAATGGACAGGTGGCATTGTGGACAATCCATCAATTCCAAACACCATCACCTCTGAGATTGGTTTCTTCGTTTTGAATGCTACTAACTCAATGACTGGCTGCGTTAGTGCAGACACGATGGAGGTGAAGCAAGGAGGAACGGCACCTGAGCTTTTTGCTTCGGTTCAAAACATTTCGTGCTTTGGGTACAATGATGGAATCATAAGAGTGGATTCGATAATCGGAGGTACGCCGCCGCTTTATTTTTCGCTCAATGACCAGCCATTTACCGCCAACCAAAATTTTGAACAATTGGGACCGGGAGACTACCGAGTCCGCGTGCAAGACGCATTCGGTTGTGAAGACGAAATCACTTTCTCCATCTCCGAACCCGATGAGTTGACTGTCGAATTGGTCATCATCGCCACTGAAAATCCAGTGCCGTTCGGTGATAGCGTTTTGATGCAAGCAGTGACCAATTATGCTCCCGAATTCTTAGCCAATGTCAGTTGGACACCGACTGATCAATTTCCGATTTGTGATGAAACCAATATCGCAAACTGCCTCAGCGTCTTCGTGACACCGACCGGGCAAACTGTTTACACGGTCAGAATAGAACACATCAATGGATGTGCGGCTTCCGATAATGGTCAAGTCCTCGTTTCAAAAGATAAAGGCATTTATATCCCTTCTGCGTTTTCACCCAACAACAATGATGGATTGAATGATAAGTTCCGAATTTATGCCGATCTTAGGTTGATAAAAAATGTACGTTCCTTCTTAGTTTTCAATCGCTGGGGGGAAATGGTGCATGAGTCCTATAATTTCCTTCCAGAAGACGAAACGCATGGTTGGGATGGAAGATATCGAGGGAAGCCATTGAATCCTAACGTCTTTGCATTCGTGGTAGAGGTGGAATATTTTGATGGAGAGGTGGTCTTGTTGAAAGGGGATGTGACTTTGACACATTGATCCAGTGGGCAGTGGGCAGTAGGGACTTTACGTTTGTAACCAAACTCCTAATTTCTTTTCAAAAAAGCCCTTCTTTTTTGAGGGCTTTTCCGAAAAAAAATTGTTGTTGATATTATGATTTTTTAACCAGTGACACAGTTGTATGAACTAATCCTTATCCAACTTCCCTCGCTTCCCAATCTCAATCACCTCCACATTACCGATCTTTCCATTATTGATTTCGAAACGAATTAAAGTCTTGATGCGATGATAACCGGAGTTGCCGCAAGCGCCTGGGTTCATGTGGAGGAAGCCGCGCTGTTTGTCGGGCATGACTTTGAGGATGTGGGAGTGCCCGCAGATGTAAAGGTCAGGGGGATTTTCTGTAAGGATAGCTTTGACTCTTTTGTGGTAGCGACCGGGATAGCCGCCGATGTGGGTCATAAAAACGTCGAGACCTTCCACTTCAAAGCGTAGGTCTTCGGGATATCGGACGCGCATTTTGCCGCCATCGATATTGCCATAGACGCCTCTGAAAGGTTTGAAAGCTTCCAATTCATCACACAACTCAATGGAGCCAAAATCGCCAGCATGCCAGATTTCGTCCACCTCCGCAAAGTGTTCTTTCACTTTTGGGTCGAGGTGGCTATGAGTGTCTGACATTAAGCCGATTTTCATAAATTCAGTTTTAATTTGAGCGAAGATATTTGCTCTATGATTTCGGTTTTACTTGCCTTTTGTAGTTGATGAGTTTGCTTTAAGGAAGAGAGGCTTTTAGAGTCAGCTTCTTTAATTTTTGCTTTCGTTTTTTTTGATGCCTTTTTGATTCTTTTGAGGGCTTTCTCCAATTCTTCAAGCTGAACAGTGACGGATTTTCTTGGAAAGAACTCCACTTTTGGAGGTAGTGGAATTTTGAAACTTTGTGATTCGTTAGTGTTGTGGCTCATTCTCTGTGTTTGCGTTGCGTTTGAAAAAAACAAAGCCATTTTTTCGATATAGTTCCTCAAAATTAGGATGGTCAATCAAAAATCTGGCTCGATGTATTTTGACCGCAATATATACGTTTTTGTCAATTTCACCTTCTAACAAGAAGTTTTTATCCGCATGTTTTTCGTGAGTAGGTGGTTGCTTTTTTGAGTAGAATAATTGGGCGTAACTTTTATAGTCATGCGTCGCCACGTAGCAGTCCTCCCCCACTCTTTCTTTATAGAATTCGATGGCGGCTCGTTGTGAGTAGCTTTCGATTTTATTGATGACAAAAATCAAAGTAAGCATTACGAAAACCGCTGTCCCGCCCAAAATTGTTTTTATGCCTTTCCCGAAGTTAATTCGGGACGCAGTCGGTGATTGACCTTGCTGCCAAAATCGAAAAGTAAATACTAAAACGACCAATAAAAACATTCCCGGAAGGGCATCAAAATAAGACCAAGCCACGTCAGCGTCGAGGTTAGCTAATGCGAATTTGTCTTTGGCAAAGAGCGGTTTGATGATCTCGATATTCATTCCAAAGATAGGCAAAGCAATCAGTAGAAAAACGAACAAACCACCTATCACTCCAATCATCACTTTCATCCATTTTGCGAAAGCAATTTTTTCATCCATAATTTGCTCCAAAACATGTGCTGCTAAAAAGGTCATTGGAAAATAGCAGAGCGAGGAGTAATGCACAATCTTAGATTGCACCAACGAAAACAAAATCAACACGACCCAAAACATCGCCTTCATCCATCTTTTGAAATCTAAAAAATGCGCTGCTTCCTCTTCCTCCATTTTAAAAAATGACCTTACGGCAAATATCGAAACAGGAAACACCCCAATCAGCAACACCACAAAATGATACCCAAAAAATCCCTGATGACCTGCGACTGGCTTGGTGAGCAATTCTACCTGATATTTGACGAAAGTCATCAAAAACCAAGGTCCATTTATGAGCGTCTCTGCGCCCAACCACAAGCCACTCGTCATCAACGCCACCAAGCCAAAAATCAAATAATGAAGCGGCGAAATAAAAAACCGAAACCGCTCCCAAACCCAATAAACTCCCAAAATCAAAGAAGGAATCAAAAACGCAACAGGCCCTTTTGTTAGAATCCCTAAACCAATCGACATCCCTGCAAAAACCAAAAGTTTCCACTTCCAACCTTGAACCTTGAACCTCGAACTACTACTCCAATAAAAGAGCACTAAAAACCATAACCCACTGAAAATGAACAAGTTAAACCAAGGATCAATAATCCCAGACTTAAAATAAAGGAACGGCAAAATGCTTCCAAAATAGCTCCCTGCCCAAAGCCAACCAAAGCGGTCATCTTTCAGATAGCAGCCCATTTGATACAAAATCGGGAGGGTCAACATCCCACAAATCGCATTGGGAAGCCTTGCGGCAAATTCACCTACGCCAAAGATTTTCATACAAATCACCTGCAACCAACAAAACAATGGCGGCTTCTCCCAAAACGGCTCAAAGTTGATATGCACTCGCAGATAATCATCTAACAAAATCATCTCTCGACTGATTTCTGCAAAGTTGATTTCGTCCCAATCAAAGAGGTGTACGCCACCCAAAAAAGGGACATAAAACAAGGCTCCGAGAAGCGCCAACAAAAGCGAATTTCTATTCCTTAAGCTCATCGCTGCAAAAGTAAAAATTTACTTTTCCTAAACGCCTAAAAATCAATGGCTTATAACAATAAGTTAATCTTAAAATTTTATCTAACTTAGGGATGATTTATGCGTCTTAGTTTTATATTTTTTAATTTGCATTTTTATTCAAAGATTACAAGTCTAATTGGTCAAAAATCCTAACATAGAATCACAAAAACCATCGCCAAAAATTCCTCCCTTGGTTAGACAGGTTTTACGCTTTGCTTCGCGATGGGGCTTGCGTGTTGTGATTGCTTTGGTTTTGATCTCGCTGCTCACTTCGGTGCTGCTTCAATTTCCTTTTTTCCAACAAAAAGCAAAGCATCAGCTCAACTCCTTTCTTTCCTCCGAACTCAAAACGGAAGTCCGAATCGGCTCCCTTTCAACGGGTTGGTTGGATGAGTTGACGCTCAATGATGTGGTGATTCATGACCTCAGAGGCGACACTTTGATTCATGTCCAACAATTGAATGCCGAGCTGCTCTCTACCCCACTGGCATGGGCAAACCGAGAACTTCACTTGGGCGATGTAAAAATTAAAAATGCAGACCTGAAAATCAAAAGGGAACCAGAAGATAGTACTTCCAACCTAAACGCTTGGGTCAATGAACTCAAACCCAAAAAGAAAAAAAATCGAAAACAATGGAATATCAGTTTAGGAACCTTGTTTTTGGATAGTTTGGCGGTCAGGGATCGCAACAATTACAGGGGGGAAGAGTGGCTGTATAATTTTCCGAAAGGAGAAATTCAGATGAAAGAATTAGACATCGCAAGGAGCGAAGTCATCATCGACGATCTCAAATTGAATCAACCTTATTTCTCTGTCGAGAAATTTCAGATAGATACAGCGCGCCTCATTCCATTCAACAAACCTCCCAAAGAGGGGCTTGGTCTCGGCACGAATGTCTATGTAGAGGTCGAAAGTCTTCAAGTCAAAGGCGGCACTTTCAAATATGACAACTTCCGCCGCAGCAGTGGCCGAACTGTCAAAGATGGTATTTTCGATAGCGACCATTGGATGGCGATTGATTGGAACATGGAGCATAAAGACATCGTGCATGTCTGCGATACCATCACGAGCGAGTTGGTCAAAATGTCGATGCGTGAAAATAGCGGCTTCGAGTTGCTCAACTTGAAGTCGAAAGAATTTGTATTGAGTGATAGATGTCTGATTTTCAATGGGGCTGAATTGCGAACCCCCTACTCCGAAATCAGAGATACCATTGCTTTCAAAATCAAAAAATTGAGCGACTTCTCTCAATTCAACAAAAAGGTCAGACTTGACGCGAAGTTTAACGAAGCGACCATCGCCACCAAAGATATTCTCTACTTTTTTCCGGCGCTAAATGAAAACCGATTTTTTGTCAAAAACAAAAAGGAAGTTATCGAAATCGACGGCCGCTTTCGCGGAAAAATCAATTCACTAAAAGGAGATGACCTTATCGTCAAACTCGCAAGTGGTTTGCTTTTCAAAGGAAATTTCAACTCCAACAACCTCGCCGTGCGAGATGAGGAAATCTTGAACTTAAAGGTCGAGAAACTGAAAACCTCTATCGCCACACTCGAAGAGTTGATTCCAAATTTTCAACCTCCAAAGAATTTTGAGCGGTTGGGCAATGTAGATTTCAATGGTCGATTTGATGGATTTTTTCACAACTTCACTGCCTCAGGCTACTTGAAGTCAGACATCGGAGACACCGAGATGGACATGACTTTGGAGTACCCGGATGGATTCGAAAAAGCGAAATATTCAGGTAAAATGAACTTGATTGATTTCGACTTGGGCGGTTGGACTAATGATCCACAACTCGGTATTATCAATTTCAATTCCAATGTGCGCAACGGAGTTGGATTGACTGCCAACACCGCAAGCGCCGATTTGGATGGAACGATTTCGAGTTTTTACTATCGCGATTATCTCTACGAGAACGTGAAGATTGATGGTGATCTGAAAAATCGAAAATTCGTTGGGCAGTTGGATATCAAGGATGATAATATTGATTTGATTTTTGCGGGTACGGTTGATTTCACTGAGCAAATACCTCGATTTGACTTTACGTCAAATGTCAAGATGCTCGACCTTCATGCCCTCAACATTACCAAAGAGGAATATAGCTTTTCAGGAGATTTATCCATCAACTTAGTTGACTCCGATCTTTCCAACATGGAAGGAGACATCGTGGTGAAAGACTTTCAGATGAATCGTAAAGGAGTTGCTTTTGAGGCAGATACGATCTCGATTTCCAATCATTTTGACGAAAGTCAGCAAAAGGTCTTTCGAGTCGCCTCGGACATTTTGGATGGAGAGATAAAAGGGACTTTTGATATTGAGCAGATACCGAGAGTGATGAGGGATTTTTTGGTGCGTAACTATCCTCAATACTCTTCGAGGGTTGGACTTCGAGCGCCAAAGAAAACACCGAAATTTGCTGAATTTGAATTTGATGTAAAGGTGAAAGAACCTGGTAATTTCCTGACGCTGGTGGACCCTCATTTGGCGAAAGCCGACGACTTCTCCATAAACGGGTATTTTCACGGAAGTGAAGAAAAATTAAATTTCTCCTCCTCTTTCGAGGAAATAAAATACAAAAACGTAAGTTTTGGCAAAAGCCAGATCACTGCCAACATGACCCCCGCGAGCGCACTCATTGAGTTAGGGATCGACGACACTAAAATCAACAAAACAAAGATTCCAAACTTCGCCACCATTCTCAATTTACAGCGTGGCGTGGTGGACTTTTCGTTGATGCAAGCCGATGGCAACCAAATCGGTGCAGGGTTGAATTTGGATGGACAACTGCTTTTGGTGGACAACAACTTTCAGGTCAATTTCAAACCCGCCAACCTTCAGATTCTTGGGCAGCAGTGGGTAATTCCTCCTGACAACTTCGTGCGTTTCCGAAAAGGCTATTTTGAAACCAAGGATTTTAGAATTGAAAATGGGGATAATGTTTTCGTTTTCGAAAGCACTCCAGACCATCGAGGATTGGCTTTTTCTATCGATAACTTCAACCTCGACATCATCAACACGCTCTGGAAATATGATCCGCTTAATTTTAGTGGCATTACCAATATCACTGGCAAAATCAATGATGTGTTCCAAATGAAAGACTTTAGAGTTTCGGCGATTAGCGATGCGATACTGGTCAATGAAGATGATTTTGGAGAGATGTATCTCGAAGCTAATTTGGCAGATTTAAAAAGCCGACTCAATCTCAATTTCGCCATCACAAAAGGAGAGCAAAACCTACTCGTGGACGGCCATTATCACCTTTCGGAAAATTCGAAAATGGATAAGCGCGCGCTGATTTTGAGAAACAAAATGAGAGATGTCGAAGTCTTACCGACTTTTGATTTTGATGTGAATGTCATCAAGTATCCAATCAAAATGATTGAATATTGGGTGACGAATGGCATTAGCAATACGGAAGGAACCATCACTTCCACCGACCTGCGCGTCTATGGCGAACCGGGCAAACCGCTCATCTCCGGCAAAGCCAATACCGAAAACGGACGCAGCACCATCAACTATCTGAACACGACCTACGACATCGTGAAAGGAACTCTCAATTTGGATAATGACATGTTTAGTGCCACTGGTTCTATCATCAGCGATAGTGAGGGCAACTTGGCTTATGTGAATGGCGGATTGACACATACTTATTTGAAAAAATTAGGACTGAACGTGGATTTGGTTGCGGATAGATTTATCGCTTTGGATACCAAAAAAGGCGTGGACGCCCCCTTCTATGGAAAAGGAATTGGAAGCGGAACGATTCGATTTTCAGGAGATTTTAAGCAAACCGACATCACTGTCGATGCCGTAACGACGAGCGGAACGAGTATCAAAATTCCGATTGTCACGGATTATTCTACCTCCGATATCAGCTTTGTTCGGTTTGTTGATAAGAAGAAAAAAGAAATCAAAAAGGAGGAAGATAGCATAAGTAGATTGCTTTCGCTTCGCGGCATCAATCTGTATTTGAACCTTTCAATCACCGACGAGGCGGAGATGAAACTCATCTTCGATGAGCGAGTCGGAGACGAAATCATCGGCTTCGGAAATGGCGACTTGGAGATAAATGTGTTGCGTGATGGCACCTTCAGCATGGTGGGCGACTACTTCATCGAACGAGGAAACTACCTCTTCACCATGCTCAACTTATTGAATAAGAAATTTGATGTGCATCAGGGAGGAATCATTCGCTGGACAGGCGATCCGTTTGGGGCGGAAATTAACCTCAGCACCTCCTATTCTTCTCTCAATACGCCTATCAATAACCTGATCTTAGAGTATCTGGAATTGATGCCCGATGACTTAAAAAACGAGGCAGGTCAAGCGACCCAAGTGAACTTGACCATGTTGCTTCAAGGCAAATTATTGAAACCAACCATCAATTTTGATATTGATTTCCCGGAGCTTTCTGGAGAACTTCGGACTTATGCTTCAAGTAAAATTAGGCTGCTCAAACAAGATCAAAATGAGTTGAACCGACAGGTCTTTGGTTTGATCGTGACGGGACAGTTTTTGCCTTCGTTCTCGAATTATATTTCCGTGGTCAATACCGATCTCGCTGTGAGTACGCTCTCGGAGGTGCTCGCCAATCAGATATCAATTTATCTGACTGACATCCTTTCCGACTTGATTACGGACTATGACAATTTCTCTGGAATTGACTTTGATTTGGCATTCAATACTTACCAAAATGCAGATGCCATCAACGCCAGCCAAAATCTGCAAAACAACACCGGAAGTACTGTTCAAGTCAACCTCAAACCTTCCTTTTATAATAATCGCTTGTCCTTCAATTTGGGGACACAGTTCAACGTGGATGACGATGGTGGCTATGGCACCACTGCTCGTGCCGGTGCTTTTAGCGCTGGTGATTTTGTGGTAGAGTACGCACTCTCAAAAGATCGAAGATTGAAACTAAAAGCCTACGCCAGCCGAGAAAGTGTGATTGGTGGCGGAACTCGCCAACGATTCGGCGGTGGTCTTTCGTACCGAACTCAATTTGATACCTACCGCGAATTTTTTGATGGAATGAAGTCAGGGGTCAAAACGTTGAGGAGGAAGTTTAGAAACAATATTGATAGGTAGGAGACTAAATGAAAGTAGCTTGCATAAAAAAATCCCTGATTTCAGAGCTTTCTGAAATCAGGGATTTTTTTTTAAACGGTGGGAAAGATTAATTTACAATAACCTTCTTAACCGCCGTTTTTCCATCTGAAATTACAGAAACAAAATAGCTACCTGAAGCTCCAAAATCTTTTCTATTCAAACTCAAATTGTGAGGACCATTAGATAGACTTCCGTCAAATATAGTTTTGATTCTATTTCCCGAAAGGGAGACGATATTCACTTGAACATTTTCTAAAGTCTGCTCTAAGTCGAAGCTAATCGTAGCTTGCTCTTCGATAATCGAAGGGAACACCGTAAACTCAGAAAGTTCAGTAAGATTTTCGCTTACGCTTGAGGTGTTTCCTGAGAAATCATCAGTTTGGTTACCGTTGACATATTGGTAAACGCCACCTTCTTTCTTCCAGATCATGCCAGCCAAATACAAGTTGTCAGTATTCCAACTCGCATCAATATCGATAGAGTGGCTTGCCGTGAATTCCATGCCCTCCCCAATCGTATTCATCATTGAGATTTGAGTGCCAAAAACATCTGCATCGAAACTGGTTCTGATGATGGCAGTGTGATCGGTCACACCAATTCCTGACTGGTTGTTGGTAACGTCATCTTCCACCACATAGAGGCTGAGGTAGTATTCTCCTTGCGCTTCTTGGAAAAATTTAGTTTTAGTTTGAACCTCAATTTTGCCATTCACCATTTCCGCAAAAAAGCCCATGTTGGCTACCGGCGCCATCAAGCTCATTTGATTGATTTGGTCTGCAATTTTGACTCTATCAGCAGCTACATTGTTGCGAGTAGCTCGCTGATCTTCATTGTTCAAAATGAATTTAGGTTGACCGATTGCACTAAAATTGGACGTAAAGGCATCACCTACGGGAGTGTCCAAATCTCCTGAAAAATGCGCTTTCAAAAGAAGTGCCTTGCCGGTATTGTCTTCTTCGATACCTTCGAAAAGTTCCCAACCCCAAGTGCCACAATTAATACACCACGTAGCGGTCAATTTTGTAACCAATGGTTTTTGAACTTCTGGAACATCTTGACTAAATAGAGCCACAGAAAAAAGACTAAATGCAATGAGTAAAATTTGTTTTAACATGGATTCTTAATTTACGAGTGATTTAAAATTTTTTTATTTCAATGAAGCAGCTAACTACTCCTATTTTTCTAAAGCTGAACCAAACAACTTCTGATTGCTTCTCACGAAGCTGTCTAAGTTACACGGTTATTTCTCAACGAAACCTAATAAACATTGACCGGTTTGATAAGTTTCGTTTGGTTAATAGATAATCGGTTTCTGCTAATTTCGGCAGAACTTCAGTTTTAATGGCGCAGGAATAGGGGGCGAAATCACACAAAAAGGCGATGACTAATTATAGTCATCGCCTTTTTCTATACACCCAAATAAATTTTGGTACTACTTTATGATGAGCATTTTACGTCTGGCTTTTTCGACGGAAGTCGCAATTTCATAAAAATATACGCCGCCCGTTTTGATTTGACGTAAGTCTAATTTGATTTGATTTTTTCCTTTCGGAAAATTGCCCTGCATGACAGATATTTCCCTTCCGGAAATGTCCATCAAAGTCAACCTTACCTGATCGCCTTTCGGCAAATAGAAAGGAATCGTAGTCTCATCAGTAGCCGGGTTGGGCAAGTTTTGATACAACTCAAACGGAGTTTCGACCACCTCATCAAACTGAACCTTCACCCCCATTCGAGTGCCATCAAGCAGATAAGCCTCCGAATTCACAATGGCAGAATTTATATTTATAACTTTTTCTAATTCAACATCTTGCAAGCATTCAAAAGTGATTTTGAAAAACTCACCTGTTTCATTATTTGTATTTGCAAAACTGGTAGCAATCAAACCCTCCGACTCCAAAACATTGAAATTGGAAGCATGGGAAGCGAAGCCATCATGGATGTCGAGCAGACGCAAGGCTCGCTCATCATAATCTAAAGTGAATTGAAATCCAGCTACTAATTCATCATGGCGGATTGACATCGTAACCGTTTCGCCTCGGCTTGCGTGCCTATTTTCCGAAAGGAAGATTAAGTCCTCAGCGAAAGTCCGATCATCCACTCCCAAGAGTTGATTTGGAATCGCGTCGCCATTCACATCTCCAATTTTGACGCCTATGAAATTGGCATCCAATTCATCCAATTGCAAATTGTTGTAACTGATTGCTTCTGGATACGGAATCGAAAATGGGTCAGTTGGATTTGGGAAAACGTAGTTTTTATCTACAAATCTCCATGACTTATTTTGAGGCACATCCATCTGGACGCGCAAGACCAATTTCCTCAAGACTACTGCATCAAGAGTTGAAATATTCCCGCTATTATTCAAATCCGCCGCTATCAGTTTATAGGGTGAATCCAATAACTCCACGTTGAGGATATGCTTATTTATCAGCACCACATCATAGGTCGAAAGACCATTATGCCAGCCTTTATTCATCTCTGGCGTGACGGTAAAGTCACCAAGCGGCAGCAGATTTGGAAACATATAATCGCCTGAATTGGAGGTCATAATCGAGTCGCTTGTGTTGAGCATGACCATTGCGTCTTCGATAAAATCTCCTACCTCATTTTCGATTTTACCACCCAAAGCAACCTTGCTTCCACCACAGTGATTGCCATGATCACTGACCTCAACGTAAGTGACGCAGAAATCCCAGTTGTTTTGAGTGTCATTGGAGACCTCACCGACCCAAAGTTGCACATTGACCAAGCCAATATCGCCACAAGTCAACTGAATCGAGTCGAAGTTGGGCACATTGGTTTGATAGTCATCTGGAGTGATAAATCCATCGCCAGTGATGTCCACCACCCTATTGACTCTAAACTTGAGCGGATGGCAATAGTCATAGCTACTCGCATCAAAATCAGATGCCCAAAGTTCAACCATGCCAGAAGGCATTAGGTTGATACTCAGCCCGTTATGACAAACCGGAGTCGGCGCTTTGCAGTCAATTATAGTAAATGGAATGATGAGTTCAGAAGTGTTTCCACACTCATCTGAGACGCGAAAACGAACCGCATGACTGCCTAACGAATAGCTACCTGTGAGGTCGCCCGTTCCGCTAATTTCATAAGTCCCATCAGCACCCAAATCCAAATCCCAAGCGGTGGTGGTTGAGGTACATAGTTCATCAATATTTGGAGCCAAATCGACGTCCCCTTTGCAGGAGTTGTCATTGCCTCCGCAAAATTCTGTATTGGAAGGAGGCGTCAAGGTAGGAGCCGTATTGTCAAAAATGACAATGTGTTGAACGTATTCGTAATGCCCCGTTGATGGCACGGTGATGTTTGGATTATTATTCAGCACCATGACCGTTCCGTTGGAAACCCAAGTGTGCAGACGGTTGAAGTTTGTCCCAGTGATTGGGTTATTGCTACCGCCATGCCCATCGCCTACTTTTCCGTCATTGTTTAAATCTCTTCTTGACAAAATGGTCGGTGCACTTGAACCATCATTCTCACACCAGTTGATGATGCGGAAGGTTCTTAGGATTTTTCTGCACTCGCCATTGGCGGAAGCCGTGAAGACGCGCTCCTCGACATTGACCGCCAAGAGGTCGCATGCTCTCTCTATGGAATCTAACCCAGGAGGCGTCACTGCGACGCATTCATCCTGAAAATCACCCGGCAATAGGATTTCATAATCATGAACTGCTTGAAGCATAATCGTCTGCCTGCAAGCTCCCAATGAGACATTGCCACTATTATCTCTCGACCTAAATCGACGAGAAATCGTACCAACTCCGCACATATCTAAATTGATGGTGGGAGATAGCTCCTCGATATCAGCACTGCAATTGTCATTGGCGATAGCTGCTCCAAAATATTGCTGCAAAGTAGCGACGTCATTGTAATCCAAGTTATCTGGGAAATCATTGCAATTTGCCCAAACATCTGCAGGTGGCACACAGGTCGGTCCCACCTTCTCCTCCACCAAAATCTGAATCATGCATTCGTTGGAGTTGTTTCGGAATTGGTTTTGAGTAACTGAACCGAGTCCGGGATCAACGTCATAGACCCTCAAAACCACATTGACAGTGTCTCCGACATCGGTGCAGCATAAATGAATTTCATCATTGAAGTGAGTCCTATCTTTTGAAAGCCCCGGACAATCTGGCTTTTCCATTCTTCTGATCTTAAAGTAAACAGAAGAGCAATTATCATAACTTCCCTCATCAAAAAGGTCGGCAGATACGGCAGTCGCCACATCGCTCGAAAGACCAATCTGCGTGTATTCTCTACAAATCGCTACTGGCGGAATGCCATCGACGACCTCTACTCGCTTTATCGCTTGCGTGTAGTTATCACACTTGTCCCATGCTTCATAAATTATTTCATGGACGCCTTTCGGCAAATATGGAGACGGAACTCTATAGCCAATCAGCGAGCCACTGCCATCATAAACAGGAAGCGCTTCTCCGTAAGGAGTCAAAACTCGAACCCTATCCACGCCTGTGCAGTTGTCCCCAAAAGTTGGAACATCCAAAAGACCATTGGAGCCACATGGCTTCTGTGGCGACTGAAATTGGTTGGCAATTAACTGGTCGTTGTAGCCATCACCATCGCCGTACTGTTCATTATTCTCCTGCTCATCAGGAATATTATTTCCATTGTCATCATCATTGAAGGTGATGGTTGGACCTTTTCTATCAAGCACTTTGATGATTTGGACATCTTGCGAGATTTGATTATTGCACATATTTATCACCGTCCAAGTCCTCAAAATTTTAAAAACAGGACCGCTATGCTTATCAATACCCGCACAAACTTCCAATCGCTGATCTGCATAAGTTACCGCGTAACTACAATTCAAATCTTTCACATTCGGGACTCCTGAACCAGTAAGTTCCAAAATGTCGCGATCTTCCAATCCATTAACTGGAACTCCAGCCGAATTCGGAATCTGATATTTTGGCACCTGGATGATATTGGGTGTATGTCCCCCTGGATTGGTTAAACAGTCATTGGTATAAGGACATCCCACGAAAGTGGAAAGATTATAAATGTGTTTTTTATGATCCACCTCTACAGAAGGCGTACCGCAGCTCATTGAATTCGGATCGTTGAGCGGATTGTCGATGTCATCGTCATAGTTCGGATCAAGCGTAACATCCAAATCTTCTCCATCCAACCAATAATTTGTATTGGGCTGATATGGGTCAATTCCTGGGAAGTCATCACCGGTTTTGACACCTGTGCAGCAGAGCAAGGCTTGATCAATTGCCACTGCGTTGTATAAAATTCCGGGATGAAGCACATCAGGAGCAATGATATTTGGAAATGCAGCATACTGCTCACAAGTCCAAGAAATATCATCAGGAAATCGCAAATCAATTTGCTTTTGCTCAATGATTTGTTTGCAATTCCCACTCACGTTTTTCCATAAATCAATAGCGCGAAAGGTTCTGACTGTAACGGTATGCTCACAGCCCAATTTGATAATATTTTTTGCCACCAAATTCACCTGTGGGTTGGGATCGCAATTATCAGATGCCGTTGGATACGGAATCGAAGCGGGATCGATATCGCAGGTAATTTTTATCGTATCAACGGGGCAAAGGAAGCCCGGTGCCATTTTGTCTGAAATGGTTAGCGTTCCCCAGCAAACGTTGCCAGTGGAAATTCGCTGCACCTTGGCATGGATTGTTAAACCAAATTGTGCGGAAGTCAGAGGGTTGGCAATCTGTCGATTTCCCTGCCAAAGTTGCACCATGAAATCTGTCATGTCGGGATAAGAACCTTCCAATATCATATCTGGGACAATCAGTGCCTCGCAGTTTGGTCCAATCGAAATTCGTACACTGTTGTTGCAGGCGAGAGATTGCTCCGCGCATTCTTCTATTATGGTATAGGGAGATTCGTAGTAGGTCGCTTTCGCGAAACAAAAATTTTGGAGACCGATCGTATATAGGAATACAATCAGTAAGAGTCGTAAGACTTTACAGTACATGGGATGTGTTGTTCGGTTTTTGAAAAATAACATTACAATACTTTCTCAACAGGAACACGTTCCTGAGAATTTCCAGAGAAAACTATTGTTGAAATACAAACTTGTAAAAGGGAAAAGTAAAATGAAAGCTACGTCGGGTAAACGGGGGATAATTAAACTCTCATTCGTGGCTCAAAAATATTTGTAAGCTGAATGAAAATCAACAATTTAAAGAAAATAACATGTCTGAGGGATGAGAATACCCATATCTCGGTATCAGATCAGGGCGTTTAGAATTCAGCTTTAGAGTTTTCAAAGAAAGGTTGGCACTGATTCCTTTATTTTTTCCTTTCGGAAAATGAAAGGGTGACGCACAGTCATTTTGCCGAAAGGCGAAGAGAGTGGTTTTGAAATCGACTTGAATTGATCTCGCTTTCGCGAAATAAACCGATTTGCCGAAAGGCGAAAAATTACGAATCGGATTAAGGGAATCGGCAAAAAATAATCTACCCATTTTTGAGTTCCTTTTCAAATGTGCCTCGTTGCTCATCAGTTGCGTAGCTCGGCTATGCTTCTTCTTCGCGCCTCACACAATGAAAAAATAATTCACAAAAATTTGAGTAGATTATTTATTTCCAATTCCCTAAAAAGAAAATAGCCGGAGGAAATTGCTTTCCCCCGGCTACTTAATCATATAATCTCAATTAAAACTCTTATTTGACAACCGTCATTTTGCGAGTTGCTGATTGAGTTGCAGTTTTCAACTCATACAACAATACGCCTGCCGGCAAATCATTATTCATTTCAAGAGTCACTACGTTGTATCCTTTCGCGTAATCACCTTCTACGATTCTTACTACTTTA
>CALCJP010000256.1 GCA_937967625.1 uncultured Saprospiraceae bacterium | reverse complement strand
AGCTTCTAAATTTTCAGCGTCCTTTTGACATGAAAATAAAGCTAAAATCATTAATGCCGGAATAAAAATTAATTTCAGATTCTTCATTTTTTTGAATTTTTATGGTTAGAAAATATTGTTTTTTTGTTCATTGGCTATAACTTGTAAATATCAGTAATCAGTTACTAATATATTTCCTATATATTTTTTGAAAAATTTGAGAAATTCTGTGCACAAATATCTGATTATCAGTCATTTAGAAGATATTGATCAATCAAAAATATGAATATTTTCTAATGATAGAATATGCATAAAAAAAATCTTTATTTGTTATTTCAATAATCATCTTTTTGATGATTCAAATCATCGTGGTTAGTAAAGGTAATACTTGAAAACGAAACCCCCATTTCCCGAAAGGGAAAAAATAAAAAGGTCATCCAATAGCTATTTGGGTCTTCCTTAACTTACTTCTCGCCGTTTTTCCTGTCACAAACATGATAATTACCTATTTTTCACATTTGACTTGGTAAGGTTCTTGCACATATATAAATAATTTTAATAGATTATTCAAAAACAATTTAGTAATCCCCTGATTTTCAATATTTTAAAGATAGAATTCTATCTTGCGCCCTGATTGAAAATCGCTGAGAAAAGCGACTCTTTTTGCTTCAAAACTGAGAGAGTCCGTAGAATTCCAAAATCAATATGCTCGTTTTTACGAAAAAATATCTGCTTACTGCTTCCCTGCTGTTACTTACCTTTTGTGGTTTCGCACAATATAGCATTGGAGAATCATCTGCTCAACAGGAGCGCTGGGTAGATTCAGTTTTTCAAAAACTGGATGTCAATCAGCGGCTGGGGCAGTTGTTTATGATTCGAGCGCACTCTGACAAAGGGTCGGAGCATATCAATGACGTAAAGCGACAAGTAAAAGAATATGGCGTCGGTGGTCTTTGCTTTTTTCAGGGCACTCCTGAGAAGCAAGCCAAGTTGACCAATGATTATCAAGCCATCGCGAAGGTGCCGCTCATGATTTCGATGGATGCGGAGTGGGGCTTAGGCATGCGCATGAAAAAATCAACGATTAGCTTCCCGCGCCAAATGGCTTTGGGAGCCATCGAAGACAATCGACTGATTTATGATATGGGCAAAGAGGTGGCGCGCCAGTTGCGCAGATTGGGCGTTCATGTCAATTTTGCACCAGTGGTCGATGTCAACAATAATCCAAAAAACCCCGTGATCAATACCCGCTCATTCGGTGAAAACCGTCTGAATGTCGCGGTCAAAAGTTATATGTATTCGCAAGGCATGCAAGACTTCGGGGTGATGGCTTGCGCCAAACATTTTCCCGGACACGGTGACACTGATGTGGACTCACACTACGACTTGCCCATCATCACCCACGACCGCAAGCGATTGGATAGCATTGAGTTGTTTCCATTCAAGGTGTTGTCACGATTTGGGGTGGGGAGCGTCATGGTTGCCCACTTGCACGTACCGATTTTGGACGCCACCAAACACCTACCTACCACGCTTTCGCGAAAAGTCATCAGTACCCTGCTCAAAAAAGAACTTCAATTTAAAGGATTGGTATTTACCGACGCATTGGAGATGAAAGGGGTGACCAAACATTTCCCGCCAGGGGAGATAGAAGTCAAAGCATTGGAGGCAGGCGTCGATGTGTTATTGATGCCCGAAGATGTCAACAAAGCCGTCTCGTCTGTCAAGGCTGCTTTCGCGAGTGGCAGGTTGGATAGCGTTCAGATTTACGACCGCGTCAAAAAAGTGCTTCGCTCTAAATATCAGCTACAACTCACTGAAAGACAACGAATTAGCGAAGAAAACATTCGCGAAGATTTGAACTCTAACGAGGCAAGAGCGCTTAAAAGAAAGTTGATTCAAAACTCCATGACGCTTGCTGTGGATGAAGGGCGATTGGTTCCATTTACGAAATTGGATCAGAAAAAATTCGCGTCTATCAGCCTCGGTACTAACTCAAAAACGACCTTCCAAAAGACCTTAGAGAAATACAAAAAAATGACTCACTATCAGATCAAAGAAGTGAGTGCAGGCGACTTAGATCAGAAGCGCCGCCAGTTAAAAGATAAAGATGTCATCATCATTGGGTTGCATGACATGAGCTCCTATGCTAAAAAAGACTTTGGGCTTTCGCCAAATGAAATCTCATTTGTCAACAAATTGGCAATGGAAAAAGAAGTGGTACTCACTGTTTTTGGGAGTCCATATAGCTTACTCAATTTCAATAAGCAAAAACACGTACTCGTCGCTTACAGCGAAGATGAAGACACCCAAGAGTTGGCAGCACAAGCCCTTTTCGGCGTCTATGGAATCAAAGGAAAACTACCCGTTTCGGCTTCCTCGAAGTACGAATCCAACATGGGCGTTTCGACCAATAAAATATTCAGATTAGGCTACGGCATCCCCGAAGAGGTAGGAATCGACTCTCGAAAATTATTGAAAATCGATACGATTGCCCGCAAAGCCATTTCGCGAAAAGCGACTCCGGGCTGCGTCGTGTTAGTTGCCAAAAATGGCAAAGTGGTTTTCAATAAAGCTTATGGCAATCACACTTTTAGCAAGTCCAGTTTTGCCATGCAAACTGATGATTTGTTTGATGTTGCTTCGGTCACCAAAGTGGCTGCAACAACGATTTCGTTGATGAAATTGCAGGACGAAGGCAAGTTCAGCGTCTATAACTTTTTGGGCGATTATGTCTCCTCTCTCAAGCTAACAAATAAAGAAAACTTGGTCGTCGAGGACGTGCTCGCACATCACTCCGGCATGAAATCTTGGCTGCCATTCTATAAAAGCACCCTAACCAAACATAAAAAACGACGCTACCGAAAACCACAAAAATCGCTCTACCAAGCCGCAAGAAGCGATAAGTTTTCGACGCCAGTCGCCAAAGATTTGTTTTTGCGATCTAACTATGACACTGCCATTTGGAGTGAGATAAAAGCATCAGAAGTTTTCGAAACGAAAAAGTATCGTTACAGCGATTTGGGCTTCTACATCATGGCAGAAGTCGTCAAGCAAAAAAGCGGAAAATCACTCAACGAATTCGTCGAAGCGAATTTTTACCAATCATTGGGCTTAAGCAAAACGCTTTTCAACCCCTGGGAAAAACATTCCATTCAGACCATCGTGCCGAGCGAGGAAGACAAGTATTTCAGACACAAACGCGTGCAAGGCTACGTGCATGACATGGGCGCAGCGATGTTGGGCGGCGTGAGCGGTCATGCTGGTTTGTTTTCTACTTCCAACGACTTAGCGATCTTGATGCAGATGTTGCTCAATGAGGGCTACTATGGCGGAGAGCGCTTTTTGTCACCCGAAGTGATTCGTCAATATACCACTCGCCATCATGCATCTACTCGACGCGGCATGGGCTTCGATATGAAAGAACTCAATCCATCCAAAAAGCAAAACCTACCAAAAGCTGCTTCTCCAAATACTTTTGGACATATCGGCTTCACCGGCACTTGCGTCTGGGCAGATCCAGACAATCAATTGATCTACGTCTTTCTTTCCAACCGCACCTATCCTTCCATGCGAAATTATAAAATCAACGATCTCAACACCAGAGGTCGCATTCACGCTGCGATTTATGATGCCTTTTCGGCAAATGGGGAGATTGCGCCTTGATTTATGGTTGAATGGTTGTGCGGTTGAATGATTAGAATTGCTCCATGGCTCAGTATCTTGACGAACTCCAGAACTATAGAATTCTACCTCGTAAAACCATGAAGCCATGAAACCATGAAACACTCATTCAATACCCACCCCTTCCATATCCAAAATCTTCGCTTTAGAAGTATTAAAAAGCACATACTCATCCCTATGCGGCAAGTACATCATGTCCCAACCCACTCTCAATAAAAACAAGGAGGTAATTTTGTTGATTCTATCCCTTTTGCTGGGTGTATGCTTGTAACGCTCTCTAAATCTGCGTTCTAAATATTGATAAAAACCTAATTCGTGATCTTTGTAATCAATCGGAGAGGGCACCGAAAACCGATGCTTTTCATGCGCCAACAAACGGTTGACCGCTTTTCGTTCTTTTTCTTTTATGTCTCGCACATTATTAAAAATACGACGCGGTGACACCTCAATCAAATAGATATAAAATGGCTCCGGCGCTCTGAGAGAAACCTCTTTTGCCTCGCTCAGCAGTTGAATTGATTTTTTTAATTCCTTTCGGAAAATGGTCTCCCGATCGGGTGATTCAAATTTATAATCAGCAGCCACTCCCTGCTGCAAAACTGCCAATAAATTTTCTTTCCAGTTGAAATCATGCAAGCGTTCGTAGGTCACAGCAAGTCGATTCAAATCCACATCAGATTCGATAGGGAAGGGGTGAGGGGTGTTGATGTGTTCGTTGAATTGTGGCTTTCCATCCACTATCCAAATGCATTTCATCGCATTGTAAAACCCCGAAAAGTAGATCGCCAAATCAATGTCAGGCGTCATATAAATTCCCCAACCATGACTCATCAACCCATAGCCCGAAAGATGGAAGTCATTGGAAAACCTATCAAAGAGATGTTTGGAGCCGTGAAAGAGTGTGAGCTTTGGAGTCATTTTACAATGAAAATGAAAATTAGAATAAAAATGAAAAATTGAGGGCGAATTTCAAAATTTCGTACCAAAATAGAGACGATTCATGAATCGTCCATTCGTAAAGGACGATTCGTGAATCGTCTCTACAATGAAACCAAAATCAAAAAAGGAATGGCATTCAAAATTGGTTAGATTTTGTGAATAAAAAATACTTCATTTCCTGAAAGGGAAAAATTAATTTTCTATCCATTTGATAAACACCCAAACAAAAGGCAACACAAAAATGAAAGAATCAAAACGGTCTAAAGCACCGCCATGTCCGGGCATAATTTTACCGGAATCTTTGACCCCTTTGCTGCGTTTGAGCATGCTCTCTACCAAATCTCCAATCGTACCAAATACAGCAACGATGAGTGCGATACCCGCCCATTTTTCGAAAGAAAAATCATTAAAAATCATAAACACAACATAGCTAAAAGCCAAGGTAAAAACAGCACCTCCTATCGTTCCCTCCCAAGTTTTGCCCGGCGAAATACGTGGATATAACTTATTTTTTCCAAAACGCTTACCCGTAAAATAGGCAAAGGAATCGTTGAGCCAAATCAGCACCAAGATGCCCATGAAGATATTGGGGCGTACTTCATTATTGTGAAAAATAAGAGAAGCTAAAAGTGCCAACGGAACTCCGATGTAACCGACGCTGAGTAGATAATTACCCATGCGCTCAAAAGGCGCTTTGGAGGTCTGAAACAATTCAAAAATGAAAAGCAAAGAGACCCATGCGGGCGCAATCAAAAGCAGCCTTTCGGCAAATGCTTGATACTCAAAGTAGGATAGAAAAAAATAGGTAAGCGGCGCAAGAGAGGTTAGGATTCCTAAAATAATCCGAATCAAATTTTTGCTTTCCAGAGTGGCATTTGTCAGTTGAAAAAACTCCTTCGCACAAAGCCCCGCAATCAAAAAATGCAAAATTACCAATGGAACCGTTCCTCCATAAACGCCCAAAAGAACGATGATAAAAAAGAAAATTGCCGAGATGACGCGCTGACGAAGCCCTTCCATAGTTATGCTGATTTTGAGGCAATGATAGGCAATGCAAGCAAAAATCGAGTCCCCTTTGGCTGATTTGATTTGATTTCGATACGACCGCCGTGACTCTTCACGATTTCATGGACAATGTAAAGCCCCAATCCGGTCCCTTTCGTTTTTCGGGTATGCTCTTCGCCCAAGCGATAAAACTTTTTGAAAACATTCTTTCGCTCCGATTCTAAAATCCCGCTGCCATTGTCAGCGACTTCCAAATGAATCCACTTGTCTTTTTGACTCATACCGATTTGAATTTTCTTCCTTTCGGAAAAATTATACTTGGCTGCATTCTCCATCAAATTTGAGAGGATGATATTCATGCCTTGTGCATCTGCGGAAACCAATATTTTTTCCTCGAAAGAGGTTTTCAATTCTACGTCGGAATGAGATTTTTCAAAATTTTGAATGATGCCTTTCAGCAGTTCTGACAAATTAAAGGTCTCGATTTCGAGTTTGTATCCATCCTCAATTTTTGCGGAAAGCAATAAATCGTTTACTAAAAGGTCTAAGCGATTTGACTCTACCAAAGCGCCTTTGCTTAAGGATTTCACCTGACTATCATTCAAATTTCTATTCAAAAAGGTTTCTAATGCCAGTTTGATGGAGGTGATCGGGGATTTTAATTCGTGGGTGATAGAAAGAAGAAAGTTCTTTTGCTGGTTGGCTGCTTTGATTTCTTTGTTGTGTGCTCGGTATATCAGCCAAATGCCGATAATCAAGGTTAGGCAAAAAACAGCTGCTTCTCCATAGATCATGAGCCTTTGTCGATGATACCGATCGTTGATTTGGTCAAAAGCTGTCATTTCATTTTCCGAAAGGATAGGCAAATCTCCGTTTAGCTTTCTCTTCAGCTCAATATTTTCTTTCCTTACGGAAAATATTTCCTCGTTTTTTCCGAAAAGGAGAATGGCCCACCAAATAAAAGCCATGAGCATATAGCTCATGATGAGGAAGGGAAGATATTTCAAATAGTTGTATTTCAAGTATAAAGTTTAAGAATGAATTGTTGAGACAAAGGTTAAATATTTAACAAGCGAAAAAAAACCAAATATTAAATGAAAATAATCCTTATTTTTGGGTTAGAATATAAAATTATCTCTAAACAGCCTGCGTCTCAAATAAAGTTTGTTGACAATTAAGAAAGAAAAATTTCATATTGTTGACTACTTATTCTTCAAGTTTTTTAATTTTGTTCACATTACTCCCCAACTTTCCAATTCTGAAATAGAATTCAGTCCAGAGATAGTTTCTAAACCTTAATAAAGACTAAACATTTTGTTGAAACGATTCAACAGGTGTTGAATTGTAACTCTGCCAATTTCGGAAACACCGATATTCCGGTTTTTCGATTTTAATTTTGAAAGTGAAAGCTAAGTGTTTCACTTTCAAAATTTTTGTTTTTAAAAATACAGTCAGTTTTTTACTAAATATCCTCTTTATTAAAATTTTCATTTATGAAAAAATTTTTACCTCTGATTTGTTTCTTGACATTTCTACTGACAAATGACATCATGGCGCAAATTCCGCCATGTCTGCCTTCTGATGGAGGCGAGCCTGCTGGGGATGGTCCTCCGGGATGTAATCTTTGTGGACCAATTTATGCGGGTTCAACCCAACCTTACAGTCCAGGTCCTCCAGGTGACGCTGGTTTTCCTTGCGGAACCATTGAAAATAATCAGTTCATTCAGATTATTGCAGGGGCATCTGGAACATTAGAAGCAACTATTCTTGCTACTAACTGCCAAAATGGTCAGGGAGTTCAATTGATTATTTTTGACCAAAGTTTCAATCCGGTTTCAAACTGTTTCTCCTCAGGTGGAGTAAATCTACCAGGAAACGTTTCTGCGGGTGGTTTGACTCCCGGGCAAATCTACTGGATCATGATTGATGGATTCGCAGGTGATATCTGTGACATCTTGATAACGGTAACTGGTGGAGCCGATACCGGACCCCCGGATGCTCCAGGTCCGATTACCGCCAATCCTGATTGTCCTAATTTATGTCCGGGTGCTGTAATCTGTTACAGTATAGATCCGGTAGGAGGCGCATCTGAATATGAATGGTTGGTGCCTGGTAATGCTACTGTTCTTAGTGGTGGTGGACCTTTAGACACAGAGGTCTGTGTTCGATATGATTCTCCGGGGGGAGGAGTAGTGAGGGTAACGCCTTCTAATCCTTGTTTCCCAGGATTTCCATCAATTGCACCAGTGGTTGTTACGCCTGTAATCGTTCCTCCAAAAGCACCTGAGTTTTACTGTTTGAATGAGTTTCCTGTAATTATTGATGGAAATGCATTTAATGGTCCAGGTACTTATCCAATTACTTACAAAACTAAGAAATTGCAATGTGATAGTGTTGTAACCTATATTCTTTTACCGAAAGTTCAGGTTCCTGCGGTTGTTCAAGACACTTTGTGTATTGGCGAATGTTTTCAAGTTGGGTTTGATTGCGTCACGACCTCCGGGCGGTATGAGTTGACCGGACCTTTTGCCCAAGAAAATGGGTGTGATAGTGTCGTAATTGTTTCACTGACCTACATAGATCCGCAAGCCATGATTGTACCGCCACCTCCTATTGATTGTGGCTCAGGTTCCACTGTTACTTTAAATGGGGGAGCTTCTTCAAGTGGTGCGGGTATTACTTATAGTTGGTCTGCCTACGGGGGTGGAGTTCTTTCTGGGAATACCATGGGGAGTTCTGCTACAGGAACCGCTCCGGGTTTCTACGTATTGACAGTGACTCAGGGTAATCCAAATGGAAGTAATTGTATCGTTCGAGATACTGTGGAAGTTATCCAGAATGTATCGACTATAGATCAACCTGTGTTTACTAATGCAGAAACCAATATTTGTGCTGGTGAAACAGGTACTTATACGATATCACCAGTTTCTGGTGCAATAAATTATACTTGGACTGTTCCTAACGGAGCCACATTTACTGGCAGCGGAACGTCTATTACAATTGATTTTGGCAGTGCAGTCGCAGGAACAGTTTGTGTAACAGCAACTGGAGATTGTGGGGATTCGCCACCGACTTGCCTACCAATTACGATAAATCCGGTTCCTACGGCTGACTTTACAGCTACTAGTCCAATTTGTATTACAGATGCTTCAACCATCCAATACACTGGTACAGGAACTCCATTTGCATCTTTTGATTGGAATTTCAATGGTGGCGACCCTGCTACAGTTTCTGGCGGCGGTCCACATACCATAATGTGGAATTCCCCAGGTCCAAAAACAGTTACATTAACGGTTACAGAAAATGGATGTGAATCACAGGTTGGAACCCAAACTGTTGTAGTAGAATCTGAATTGCCAGAACCAGTAATCAGCTGTACCTCTACCCAAACCAGTGTAACCTTTACTTGGAATGCAGTACCAGGAGCAACTAACTATAATGTAACAATTGATGGTGTCGCTCAAGGATCACAAGGAGGCACAACCTTTACCGTAAATGGTCTTGCCCCTGGAGCTTCAGTAGATATTACTGTTGAGGCTGTTGGTGCAACTGCTTGTGGCAATAGTATGGCGTCCTCTGACTGTGTTGCTCAGGATTGTCCTGATGTAACCATTACAATTCCACCAATTACTGATATTTGTAGAGATCCGAATACAGGAGCTGTAAGTCTTTCTGCTACTCAAGTTGGAGGCGACGGTTCCGGTACTTTCACATGGTCTGGAAACGGTGTAACAGGTACTAGCTTCAACCCTCAAGCAGGTAACGTAGGTATCAATACCGTGGTAGTAGAATATGTGGAAGGAACATGTACTTATACTAAAAGTACTGAGATAACAGTAAACGACGTTCCTGACCCATCCTTCTCAGTGGTAAGCCCAATTTGCGAAGATGAAGTCTCAACAGTCACTTATACAGGCTCTGCTTCAAGCAGCGCTATGTTTGACTGGGATTTCGGATCAGGAAATAATGTAAACGGCGCAGCAGGCGTAGGTCCGTATGATATTCAATTCCCTTCCGGAAATCAGACGGTATCGCTTACTGTTACTGAAAATGGTTGTGTATCACCTATGAGTTCTCAGCCGATTCAGGTTGATGCTCCATTACCTGATCCGGTAATCAACTGTGGTACTTCTACAACGACCAGTACGATGTTTACTTGGGGGGCGGTTCCTGGTGCCACCTCATATCAGATTTTGCCAGATCCAAATACTACTCCTGGATTTAGTGCTGATATGGCTGCAAGAACCCTAACCGTAACCGGTTTGACAACTGGTGAAAGGGTAACAATAACTGTGATCGCAGAAGGCAACACAGAGTGTGGACCAAGTCAAGCTTCATTTACATGTGAAGCTTCCAACTGTCCTCCAGAACCTGTTACTGTTGACGCTATCGGTCCTTTCTGCGATGACGGAACCGGGACTTTGGCGACGCTGAACGCGTCAGCAGGTGACAACTCTGGAATCTTTACTTGGACTGGTCCAGGTGTAACTGGCAATCAATTTGATCCAAACGCACCTTCTATCAATCCAGGTACGATTACAATCAGTGTTACTTACACAAAAGACAATTGTACGTACAATGGATCCACTGACGTGGAAATTCGTCCACAACCAACGTCTGGTTTCACGGTCGTTAGTCCTATATGTAATGACGAGACATCAACAATTACCTATACCGGTAATGCTGACCCAACCGCAACATATAACTGGAATTTCGATGGCGGTAATGCCGCATCAGGTAGCGGTGTTGGTCCATACGAAATCAGTTACGGCACAGGTAGTGCACCGACTGTTTCATTGACAGTCGAACAAGGTGGTTGTATTTCTGCGGAAACTACAATGCCAATCACTGTAGATGACCCTATGACCAATCCTATCATCACCTGTGATTCTGATCAAAGTTCGATTACTTTTAATTGGGCACCTGTTGCAGGAGCACTTACCTATGATGTTACGTTAGATAACTCACCAGGCGGTGGTACTTCAGATACAGACAATCTTTCATTTTTCACGCAAAGTGGATTAGGCACTAATGATGAGGTAACCATTACAGTAACTGCTCAAAATGACAACAATGCCTGTGGACCAACATCTACAACACTAACCTGTGTGGCAAAAGATTGTCCTAATTACAATGTCGTAATGCCTGTCATCGCTCCAATCTGTATGAATGGAGGTCAGGTTGGCTTTGATTTAGATACTATTATTGAAGTCACCAATCAAATTGGAGACAACCTGATAGATAGCGTATCTCTAAGATGGCATGATGGCAATGATGCCAATGACTATGTCACTTTCGGAGGGCAGTTTTTCCCTAATTCTGCTGTAGATGTATTCGGTACTGGAGATGTACCGATTGCAGTAGAAATCGAATTTCCTCTAAACTCAGGATGTTTCAAAACTTACACTTCAACCATCAGATTGAACCCTCAGCCTGATAATGTAGTTTTGATAACAACTCCGATTTGTATTACAGATCAAGCTACCGTTCAAATTCAAAATCAACCTCGTGATCCTGATGCAACCTTCGACTGGTTCTTTGGCAATGCTGATGATATCCAAGGTGCTGATGGCGGTCCTTACACTTTAGGCTTCCCTGCATCATCTGCAGGCACTACCGAAGATGTAACCCTTGTTGTTACTGAATTTGGATGTGCTTCGAATCCGATTATGGCTTCAGTGGATATAAGCGCCGAAACGCCAGCACCTGTTTTTGGGTGTGATATTGATAACACAGGCAATACAATGATTACCATGAATTGGGATGTAAATCCTAATACAGACTATCAGGTAGATGTCATTACGGCTGGATTTACGCCTACTAATGTTGATAATGTGAATGGAGTCGTCTTTTTCGATGGATTAACACCGGGCGATGAGATTACCGTTGAAGTAACTGCTACAGTTTCAGGTTCTGCTTGTCCTCCAATGACAACACCTGTTACCTGTACAGCAAAACAATGCCCTCAGACAGAAATAGAAATTCCTATTCCAAGTGACCTTTGTTTGAATGCTTCAGGTGGTACAACTATCCAAATGGAGCGTAACATCACCAATAGTCCAAGTAATGGAAGTGCAGGAATTGGAACTTGGGGAGGTGGCTCATATATAACCGCTTCTGGAGTCTTCACTCCAACAGAGCAACGTAGCTACACCATTACCTACGATTATACAGAAGATGGATGTTCATACTCAGAAACCATCACATTCGATATGTTCGAAACGCCAACTGCTGATTTCACGGTTGTTGATCGAATTTGTGAATTAGACGGTTCTTTAGTTGAATACTTAGGAGACGCTCACCCTGACGCTGTTTTCACTTGGGATTATGATGGAGGTGTAACTGCACCAGGTGCCACAGATAGAGAACCAGGAGAGGTAACTTGGACAAATAATCCAGGTAGTAAGAATATTACATTAAGTATTGACAATAATGGCTGTACTGCTGCGCCAATGGATATGAACGTTCAAGTTGATCCAGACTTAGACCCATTAGAAATTGAGTGTGGTGACGCAACGACAACAACTGTCGAATTCTTCTGGAACAGCGATTCAAATGTAGATGATTATGAAATTTCCATAAGTCGTGCTGGTACGCCGTTCTTTAGTCAAGGAACACAAACCAATACCACTTTTGAGCTAATAGGTGCAGGAGTAACTGGACCAAGAGCTGTAACTATACAAGTAATTTCTAACACCAACTCGTTGTGTGGAGGAGATACCATTCAGCGTATCTGCAACTTACTCAACTGTCCTGATTTTGATATCGTGCTTATTCAACCTGAACCATTCTGTATTGATGATGAACCTGGAGTTGTTTTAGGATTCGATCAGTCAGGCTTAGGTGTGAATGGAACCTACACTTATTCAGGAACAGGAGTCAATAGTGATGGAGTCTTTGACCCTGCATTAGCTGGTGAAGGAACGCATACTATTACATTGGATTATGATGAAGATGGTTGTACCGCTAGCGGCACTGTCGATGTAGTTGTGGTTGGACTTCCAGATGTAGATGCAGGCGAAGACAAATCAGTCTCTTGTGTTATTGATGATGTCGAGCTTGGAAGCTCTTCCAACTCAGGAAGCCTTGACTTCACATGGCTATTTAATGGCAACGTAGTCGGTAATACCCAATTCCTCACTGTAGATGAGGCAGGTGATTATACATTAGAAGTCGTTGATGCCAATGGCTGTATGAACTCTGATGATGTATTCGTTGATGGTAGTTTCTCTCAACCTGATATTGACGCTCAAATTAATGAAATTACCTGTTTCGGCAGAAATGATGGAAGCATCACTATCAATGGTATGGACGGAGGATCACCTCCATTCGAATACTCTTTCAATGGTGGCGCATTCAGCTCAAGCAACACATTCTTCTCTAACTTAGGACCTGGTGATTACACCATCGTGGGTAGAGACGCAAATGGTTGTGAAGATGATATTACATTTACTATCATCGAGCCAGATGACATCACAGTTGAGTTGGTTATCCAATCAGGTGAAAATCCAGTTCCATTTGGAGATAGTATTTTGATTGAAGCAGTTACCAACTATGCTCCAGATTTACTTTCTTCAGTAACTTGGACACCAAGTGAGCAATTCCCAATCTGTGATGAAACAAACATCACTAATTGCTTGAGCTTCTGGGTAACGCCTACTGGACAAACAGTTTACACCGTAAGAATTGAAAACCTGAATGGCTGTGCTGCCGATGACGTCATCAACGTAGTCGGAATCAAAGATCACCCAGTATTCATCCCATCTGCGTTCTCTCCAAGAGATCAAGATGGAACCAATGACATCTTCGGAATCTTTGGTGAATCAGACATCATTTCCAATGTCAAGACCTTCTTGGTATTTGACCGTTGGGGTGAATTGGTTTACGAGAACTATGATATTCCATCATCAACTGGAACTGGTATTGAGCCACAATACGGTTGGAACGGAACCCATAGAGGAAAAGCCATGAACTCAGGCGTTTATGTCTATATGTTTGAAGTTGAATTCTTTGACGGTACTGTTGAAATCTTCAAAGGAGATGTAACCATTCGATAAGAATATTCCACGAAAGTGGTGAAATGATAAAAATCCGGCTCATGTATATGAGTCGGATTTTTTTTGTAGCGCCCAAATTTATTTGGGCGAAAACAACGCAAGCAAGATGTAGCTTAGCTTCTTTTTCTTTTTGCCTTTCGGCAAATGCCGTCATTTAGCGAAAGCGAAAAAGAGGAGACCTTTGATTCAAAAAGCTGAATCCCTAAAAATAAAATTATTGACATACCCTTCTGCTTCCCAAAACCTCCCTGCTCCAATCTTTTGATTCTTTTCTAAAGAAAATTCCTTAATCGGTTTCAGCTTTCCGCTTTCAAAAAAGAATCCTTCATAACCCACCTCCAATAGAAGATCAAACACATCAAAAATACTCTCGCCTTCCAAATGTCGATTTTCACATTCCATGACTATCACCGGCTTGTGCGTTTGCAATAAATTAGCTCCACCTAACAAAACCTGTTTTTCATGCCCCTCAACGTCTATTTTTATGAGATTGGGAAAAATCTTTCGCTCAAAGAAATATTGATCAAGTGTCGTGATTTTGATTTTTGATGTTTCGTATTCAAGGCCATCTTCCACAAAATCAATTCTTGCACCGGGCGAATCCCCCTTCTTAGTTTTCGGAATAAAGAAATCGACTTCCCCTTCCTGTGCCGAAACCCCCATGTTTTCAAGCCGAACATGATTCCAACTAAAGGTATCTTTCAAACCTTTGAGATAATTGAACAATTTTACCTGCGGCTCAAAGCCAAATACGGTTCCTTCCTTCCCCACTTTTTTTTGCATCCAATAAAGATACCCACCTTTGTGAGCGCCCAAATCAATCGCGATGTCCCCTTTTTTCAGATGAGCCATGATGAAATTGATTTCATCAGGATCGATTTTGTAGCGAAATCGATTGGCTCTGTATAGGCATTTTAATCGTTCTATCATGAGTGTGTTTTCTTTTGCGCAAAGGTAAAAACTCGCCGTTTCAAACCAATTTTGAAATTGCCCTTCCTCAAAGCTACCTTTGCGCTCCTTTTCAACCAATTAGGAAAAATGCAAACCCATGAGAAGACTACCAAACTGCGAAAAGCAATTTATGTAGTCGCATTAATTTTACTTCTCCCCGCACTGCTCATCAATTTGGGCATGATTGCCATGATCGATGATGAAGGTATGCGTGCCCTCGTTGCCCTCGAAATGATGTTTTCAGGCAACTATATTACGCCAACTATCTATGGCGAATTTTACTATAACAAACCCCCACTTTACAATTGGTTACTTATCCTTTGCTACAAACTCTTCGGCGTGATCAATGAGTGGAGCTCTCGAATTCCAACCGTCGTTTTTTTGCTGGGATATGCCGCAACTGTTTTTTATTTCTTTCGAAAAATATTCGATACCCAATTCGCCTTCGTGATGGCATTTGTGCTATTGACCTGCGGTCGAATCTTTTTTTATGACTCTATGTTGGGCTTGATTGATATTTGTTATTCTTGGGTCATATTCACGATGTTTATGGTCATCTATGACCAATACTCAAAAGGGCAGTACCTGAAGCTATTTGCTTATGCTTATACATTGGCTTCTATAGGTTACCTGCTCAAAGGGCTTCCGACTTTTGTCTTTTTGGGCTTGACCTTGCTCGCACTGTTCGTTTGGAAAAAGGAATATAAAAAGCTCCTTTCTTGGCAGCACTTTGCGGGGATGGGCATTTTCGCTGCTATCGTTGGAGGCTATTATTTAGTCTATTTGCAGTACAATTCATTGGATGATTTGTTTCCGAGATTGGTAAAGCAATCGACTCGCCGCACTGCTCTCGAATATGGTTGGCTCCCTACCATCCAAAATTTATTTACTTTTCATTTTGAGCAATTTTATCACTTTTTGCCTTGGTCAGTATTGGTCGTTTATCTTTTTCAGAAGCGGATTTGGCACCATCTCTTTTCCCCGAAAGGGGTCGTTGGGAGTCATGATTTTTTGATATTTTGTATGTTGACCTTTGCGGTCAATATTCCGCTCTATTGGTCATCGGTTCAGGTGTATCCGCGCTATTTGTTGATGTTTCCGCCCCTGCTTTATGCGCCTTTGGTGTATTTGCATTTTGAATCCTTGAAAGAGGACAGTCCTTTATCGAACATTAACCGAAAGGTTTTTGAGAGTATCTTATTGGCGCTATCTGCGGGAGTGTTCCTTTTGTTTTTGGCGATTCCATATTTTCAGCAAGTGGCGGAGGCTGATTACTTGATTGGGAAGACCTTTTTTCTTTCCATGAGTGGGGCGATTACGCTTGCTTTTCTTTACCGAAAAAAGGAGCTTCGAATTCTTCTTTTCATCGTGATGATAATTTTAGTGCGTATCGGTTTTGATTGGTTTGTGCTGCCTGATAGACTCAAAAACGAAC
>CALCJP010000255.1 GCA_937967625.1 uncultured Saprospiraceae bacterium | reverse complement strand
TTGCTAATGTGCGCGTGCCAGTTGATTTAGAATTTTTCCCTTTCGGGAAATCTCGCAACTTCGCTCCATTCGTTCAGCTCGGCGGTGGGTACAATTATTTGACGAAAGTCACAAATCAAATCTCTGAAATCAACACCCACCACAGCGCCATCCAATTCAACGACTCCGGTCTGGCTTTCGCCAAACCTGAAATCAACAAATCATTTTTTGATGATTTTTGTCAGAAGACGAATCAATATGTGGGTTCAGTCAGGAGACTGAACCCAGCGCGGAGACTGAACCCAGCGCAGATTCACCAAAACTAAATCCATAATATTTACGCCATTCTATTATTTTTGCCGCCTGAAAAATTGGCTCATGATAATTCGTTTTATTTCACTGGTTGGATTTTTTCTTTTTGCCTTGACGGCAAATGGGCAGGGTGACGTCACCTTCACTGCCTACTCGGACGCCAAAGAGGTGGTGGAAGGCGGCGTATTTGAAGTGTCTTTCAATCTCAAAAACGCGAATAGTCAGCAATTTACCCCACCTTCTTTTAAGGGTTTCAAGAAAGTAAATGGTCCCAATAATTCCATCAGCAGTTCGATTATCAACGGCGTCATGTCTTCGGAGCAAACGATTTCCTACACGCTGATGGCGCCCAAGACGGGGAGCTTCATCATCCGTCCTGCCACTATCAAAACCAACAATAAAACACTGACTACCAAGCCTTTACAAATCAAGGTGGTCAAAAAAAGAAAGGTACCTGCCGGAGTCAAAGGCAGCAGCGGAGAACCCATTTTCATCAGAATAGAACCATCCGATTCCAATGCTTTTGTGGGACAACAAGTGATTTTGGATTATGTGATCTACACCTCAAAAAACATCGAATCCTACAACTTGATTTCAGAGTCAGATTATGGCGGCGTTTTCAATTCGGAGATACGAAGATTTCCAAAGCAACCGGAGCGAGTGGTCTTGAGTGGGCAGCAATATGTTCGTCAGATTATCAGGAGAGTCGCCTTGTTTCCTCAGCAAGCGGGCCCGCTTGAAATTGAGCCATTGGTCATTCAGGTAGGTGTTCCTTCTGAAAAAAAGACGCGGAGACGTTTGTTCTTTTTCAGAGATTTGAAATATGAAAACGTCTCTTCCAGTCCTGCTACCATTTCGGTTCGCTCATTGCCCGCAGGGGCACCGGAAGATTTTGGAGGAGCTGTGGGGCGCTACACGATGGGCTCCATCGTCACCCCACCCCGACTGACTACCGATGATGCCCTTTCGGTAAAAATGATTCTGAGAGGCAACGGCGATCCTAAACAAGTGCTTCCTCAAAATCTCAATTTTCCGAAATCATTTGATGTCTATGACCCGAAGGTAATACAAGATGAAATAGATGAATCGAGCCATGGTCTCAGTCACTCCAAAGAGTTTGAGTGGGTCGTTTTGCCTACCGAGGCAGGGCAATTCTCATTGCAGCCGACTTTTAGTTATTATGACACCGACTCCATGAAGTATGTGCGCTTGACCAGCAATCTGAGCCAAATTTTGGTGAGTCAGGGATCGAACAAACCCAGAGAGCGGAAGCCGTCGCGCAATGACATTTCCGGTAAGGAAAATTTAATTCCTATCAAAACTACGGCAAACTGGCAAAAGGAGGGAAGTTCATTTTTCGGCACTCCCCTATTTTGGATTTTATTGGTTTTGCCAGTGGGCATTTATGCGTTTGCGCTCTACAAAAATAAACAAGCCGCTTTCGCGGAAAATATCGACCCCGTTTTAAAGAAAAAACAACGAGCGAAAAAGGTAGCAGAACAGCGTTTGGCGAAAGCCAAAAAATGGAAAGACGAGGGCAATCCAAAGCGCTTTTATGATGAAATCTCTACTGCTGCTTTCGGCTTCGTTGGTGACAAATTGAACTTGCCACTGTCAGAACTTTCGAAGGCTAATATTGAGTCCAAGCTAATCGAACTAAAAGCACCTCACTCCAGCATTGAAAAAATGATGAATATTCTAAAAACCTGCGAAATGGCGCTTTTTGCCAGAAAAGACAATGCTGCTGCCATGAATGAAACATATCAACAAACAGTAGATGTGTTGGCAGATTTGGAGGAGATTCTATAAAATGTTTCCCACATCCTAAAAAAACTCGGTAGAATGCAAAGCATTTTTCGTTTTCCCACAAAATTTCATTTCTTTTGTGGTTCTCCGAAAAACTCCCTACAACTAAAAATAATTTGAACAAATTACTCTTTTGAGAAAACCATAATTCACATTCCTGAATGAAATTATTCAGCTTATTCAATCAAGACTTAGCAATTGACCTTGGCACTGCCAATACCTTAATAATTGAGAATGGTGAAGTCGTAGTAGATGAGCCATCAATTGTTGCCATAAATCGACAAACTAAAGAAGTAATCGCAGTGGGACATAAAGCCATGCAGATGCATGAAAAAACCCACGAAGACATCAAAACAATCCGACCACTCAAGGATGGTGTTATTGCAGATTTTAACGCAGCAGAGAAAATGATTGCGGGCATGATCAACATGGTTGGCCAGCGCCAAAAATTCTTCTCCCATCTCAAGATGGTTATTTGCATTCCCTCGGGGATCACTGAGGTGGAGAAACGTGCCGTATTCGATTCCGCAGACCATGTAGATTCTAAAGAAACCTATTTGATATATGAGCCGATGGCCGCTGCACTCGGTATCGGACTGAAAGTCGAAGACCCGATTGGCAACATGATTATCGACATCGGGGGTGGAACCACCGAGATTGCGGTCATTGCGCTTTCAGGAATCGTTTGTGACCAATCTATCCGAACAGCGGGAGATGAGTTCACCACCGACATCGTCAACTACATGAGGCGCCAACACAACATTCTGATTGGAGAAAGGACAGCAGAGCAAATAAAAATCCACGTCGGATCAGCCCTTCCTGAACTTGAAAATCCACCAGAAGACTACCCCGTCAACGGGCGTGACCTGATGACCGGTATTCCAAAACAGATCATCATTTCTTACAAAGAGGTGGCGCATGCTTTAGATAAATCTATCGCAAAAGTAGAAGAAGCCATCTTGAAGGCATTGGAAACGACGCCTCCTGAGTTAGCCTCTGATATATACAAAACGGGACTTTACCTGACCGGCGGAGGTGCTTTGCTCCGTGGATTGGACAAAAGAATCAGTGCAAAAACAAAACTGCCCACCCACATTGCCGATGATCCGCTTCGCGCAGTAGTGAGAGGTACGGGGTTTGCTTTGGCAGACGTGGAGCGCTACATGCCGATCTTGATAGATAGAAGATCGATCTGATTGAGATATTGAAGAAAATACGAAAAAACTAATTTGTTGTGTGCATTTCAAGGTTTTGCCTTTTTCGAGAAGGTGAAACCTTTCGAGTTCAAAGGTTGCTTTGTGAAAGAACTTTGATTCTCTTAGAAAAGAAGAAAAACACGCTGCAAACTAAAAAAATACGATTACATACTATGAGCCCCTCTTTTGGTGATCATCCCCACTTTTCGAGCAGGTTCTGACTTTTCGTTTGAAGGCGACTTTCGTCGAATATCAATGGCGTATTATTTGACAAGTTTATTTCAAATAATTGAAGAAACAACATGGCTCGATTTTTTGGAAATCTTTCTTGGTTTGGAAGTTTCCTCGTGTTTATCCTACTCGAGGCGGTTTGCTTTTTCCTAATTTACCAATTCAACCAGCGTCAGCGCGAGATTCTAATCCATAGCAGCAACTTGGCAAGTGGCTACATGTATGAAAAATACAATCAAGGGCGCAATTATTTTCGATTGGAAGGCATCGCAGATAGCATTGCCAACGAAAATGCCCAACTCGTCCAGCGACTGAGCAATGACCTCAACCCTCCTCTTTTGATTTTGGAGGACACCCTTTCGATTCAAATTGACACCAGCGCTCAGGAACTGTACAAAGCAATCTCCGCAAAAGTCATCAACAACTCAGTTAATAAAAACTACAATACGCTTACGCTAAACAAAGGAGCAAGCGATGGACTCTCCGAAAAAATGGGTTTAATCACCAAAAAAGGAGTCATCGGCGTCGTCAGAAAAGTAAGTGACAATTACGCCCTCGGCATCTCCCTGATCAACCGACAAACCAACCTGAGCGCCGCCATCAAAAGAAATAACTATTTCGGAACCCTCCAATGGGACGGCACCAACCCCACGATCATGAGTCTGAGAGACATTCCCAAACATGCGGAAGTGATGGAAGGCGATACCATCATCACAAGTGGGCATTCGACCATTTTCCCGAAAGGGATTATCATTGGAGAAGTGATTGATTACAAAATCGAACCAGGTAGCAATTTTTACTCCATCAAGATACGACTCGCAGAAGACCTCAGTAACCTGAACTATGTCTATGCCATCAAGCACCTCGGCAGAGAAGAAATTATTGAATTAGAATCCTCGGTAGAAAATGAATAGTAACACCATCATCAACTATACTTTTAGATGGATCCTCATCCTAACCGTTCAGGTACTCCTCCTGAAACGGATAGACATGATGGGCGGATGGTTTTATTATATGAGTATTTTGCTCTACCCGATTTTGATAATCATCCTTCCGCTACGCCTATCCACCATCACGGTGATGGCGATTGGTTTCCTGACGGGTTTATACATAGATATGTTTTATGATTCCCTCGGAGTCCATGCCAGTGCTTGCGTGTTTTTGGGCTTTACGAGAGGCATCGTTTTGGCAATCATTAGCCCCAGAGAAGGCTACAACGTAAGTTATAGTCCAACCATACACCAATTTGGTCTCCTTTGGTTCGTTCGATATACTTCCATCTTGATGGGCTTGTTTTTGTTCTTTTACTTCTCAATGGAAGCGTTTACATTCTATTACATTTTTGACATCATTGGCAAAACCATCATAAGTTTCATCGTCTCGATGATCTTTATCATTATTTATATGTTTATTTTTAACCCGAAGGAATGAGGGGGCGTGGCGGAGCCACTTATGGTTTCGCTTCGCTGATTGTTTTGCTGCTTCGCAGCTAATTGTCTCGTGGCTTTGCCACTGATTGTTTGACTGTTTTTTTTGTGCCTTTCGACAAATGCTATTCAACTTCATTTAGCGAAAGCGAAAAAAAACAAGCAAAACAATCATCGAAAAAATTCGCAAAACAATCAAACCATTAGCCGCAAAGCGGCAAAACAATCAGCGAAGCGAAACAATCAGCCGCCCCAGGCGGCAAAACAATCAGCGGCAACGCCGCAAAACTATGGCTGACCAATTTACACAACGCAGGTATTTCATTCGCGGGTTTTTGATACTCGGGGCGTTGGTATTGATTGGGAAAGCTTTCCAAATTCAATTGCTGGATGACACCTATGCCAAGCGAGGCACCGAGGCAGGCATCAATAAAGTGACCTTTTATCCCTCTCGCGGATTGATCTATGACCGCAATGAAAAACTACTCATCAACAACGTGCCCGTTTTCGATCTCATGGTTACTTACAACCAGCTCGACCCTGAAATGGACACCACCAGTTTCTGCAAATTATTGGGCATTTCCCGAAAGGAGTTTATCAATAAAATAGAAAAAGACTGGCGCAATGACCGTTTCGATAAGCGAGTGCCTTTTGTCTTCACCAGCAAAATTGCAGCGGATACATTCGCCATGTTTCAGGAGCATTTGTATGAATTTCCAGGGTTCTTTCCTCAGATAAGAAATATCAGAAGCTACCCCTACCCTTACGCTGCCCATCTGCTCGGCTACATCCGAGAGGTCAACGAAAAGGAAGTTAAAAATAGAGAATATCGACCGGGCGATTATTGCGGCGGCTCTGGCTTAGAAAAAGAATATGAACCCTTTCTGCGCGGCAAAAAAGGCGCAAGGTTTATGTGGAAAGATAAATTTGGACGCGACCTTGGCACCTATAAAAAAGGAGAAAGAGACACCATCCCCGTGTCCGGAACTGATTTGATTACCTCAATCGACATCGAACTTCAGGCTTACGCCGAAAAGTTGATGCAAAACAAAACCGGTAGCATCGTGGCTATCGAACCTGCCACTGGCGAAATTTTGGCAATGGTCAGCACTCCCACTTACGACCCTAATCAATTGATAATCAGTGGCAATCGAGGAAAAATCTACAATAAGCTACTTGAAAATCCCAACCTGCCTTTCTTTGATAGATCAGTGATGGCGGAATATCCACCGGGGTCAATTTTCAAAACCATCGTCGGGCTGGCTGCATTGCAGGAAGGACTTATCAACGTCAACAGCGGGTTCAGTTGCAATATGGGCTACAACTACAACAACCGACTCTATGGTTGTCATGATCATGTTTACCCCGGCAATTATGTGCGCGGCATTCAGCACTCTTGCAACAGCTATTTTTGGCAAACCTTCCGAAGGCTCATCGACAAAGTAGATTTCTATCGCCCCCAAGATGGACTCGACGACTTCAACAATTATGTCTATCAGTTTGGACTGGGGCGTCCTCTTGGGGTAGATTTTCCAAATGAAAAAAAGGGCAACGTACCTACTCCTGAATACTACGATAAAATCTACAAGGGCACGAGCGGCTGGAAATCACCAACCATCATGTCGCTCGGAATCGGACAAGGAGAGATCCAAATGACCTCCCTCCAAATGGCAAATTTAGCAGCCGTTTTGGCCAATCGTGGTTTTTATTTCACGCCCCACTTAGTCAAAGGATTTAAAAATGACTCTCGCCAAATCGATCCCAAATATCGCGAGCGACAGATGGTCTCGATTGATAAAGAGTATTTTGACTTGACCGTTGAAGGACTCGAAAAAGTAGTCACCTCCGGTACCGCAACCACTGCTTACGTCTATGGGCTGGGATTATGCGGTAAAACCGGAACTGCTCAAAACCCCCACGGAGAAGACCACTCCGTATTCACAGGGTTTGCCCCAAAAGAGGAGCCAAAAATCGCCATCGCAGTTTTTGTTGAAAATGCGGGTTGGGGTGGCACTTACGCCGCTCCTATCGCCAGTTTAATCACTGAAAAATACCTCAACCCCGGAATCGAACTCAACCCCTGGAGAAAAACTTTAGAACAAAATATGATTGACGCTAATTTGCTACTTCACAAAGAAACGATTGGCAATGAGCAGTCCGCACTTTTACAGTCTGAGTGAGCTGTGGGCAGTGGGCAGTGGGCAGTAGGCAGTTTGCAGTGTTACAGTAGGCAG
>CALCJP010000254.1 GCA_937967625.1 uncultured Saprospiraceae bacterium | reverse complement strand
TAAATGGGTGGAGATGTCGGCATTGATGGCTTCGTTCATTTGGCGAAAGCCATCTTGATTGAGGTCATAGAAGGTGGCGTAGCGGATTTTTGCGAAATTGGATTGGTTGGTGCAGTTGTTTTGGACTTCGATTTCGTCATTGCAGCCGGGCGCATTGTCAAAAATGGAAACACTGCCGCCGTTGGCGATGTAGTTGCAAAGGAAGTCATTGCTGCAAAGTGACAAATTCAAATTGAGGAAAATGGTAACGAAATCAGGTGTTGAAAAATTCAATCGCGAGAAGGCGTCAATATTTTCTATCATCTCATTAAATTCTAAGGTGATTCCGCCGTCGATCTGCCGCAGGCTACTGAAATTGTCCAGAGAGGGTAGGGTTACTGTATTGCCCAAATAGAAGTTGCCTCCAATGGTTCTCAAACTGGAAAAGGCGTTCATTTCTGTGAGTTCATATCCTTCCAATATCTCAAAATCGCCTCCAACGGATTGTAAGCTATTGAACCCATTAAAAATGTTCAGATCGACCAAACCGGTGATTTGATTGAAGTTGCCTCCAATGTGTTTTAGATTATTGAAGCCATCAAATTCCAGTGTGAAAATTCCATCAAATTGGAAATTTCCAGTGATGGTATCTAAACTCGAAAGTCCGATTAGATTGAGTGGTGCTGGGAAGTTTCCAATACCATCGATGGTAAGATCACCGTTTATCTTTTTTAGACTTTGTAAACCTGTTAGTGATAATAAAGCAGGAGGCAAAAACAAGTCTCCTTCAAAACTTTCCAAGGCATTAAAACCAGAAATAGATTCATGTACGTCCTCAATTCCAAATAAACCTCCTATCGTTTTTAGCTTCGGACATCCATCTAAATCAATTAATTCGGGGTTTCCGAAAATATGTAAACTTCCTTCAATCTCGGTAAGATTGTCCAATCCCCTCAGGGAAGAAAGAGAGGGATTGCTGTCAATGTTGGCGTCGATGGAACCAATCTTTTCGAGATTATTGAGTCCTTCCAAATTCTTAATGGAACTATTGTTATGGATGAATAAGCCGCCGACCTCTTTGAGTGAATTAAAACCTTCAAAATTTTCTTTTGAGTGAAAATCGTAGAGGGTCAACGATTCTTCTATCCATGTCAGATTGCTTAGTCCATTTAGATCTTCGAGGAGGAGTCCTTGGATTTCTAAATATCCGAATATGGTGTCTAATTTTAGCAATCCATCCAGATTGGTAATGTCGCCGGCATTGATTGTGAGGCTGGAATAGGCTTTATTGCAAAAAGGATTTTCGACTGCAAAGTTGTCCACTTCCGATTGCGATTGGAGAAATGCGCTGTTAGGAATACAACGGCTGGAATCACAGGAGACGTAGATTTCTAAGAGGGAGTTGCAGCCAGTGGCGTTGCCTTCTATGATGATATTGGGCATTGTCCAGTTGTCAGGTTTGCCAATGTTGGCGCAAACGAAATCGATATTGCAGACCTCAAGTTGCGAATTGAATCGCAAGGACAACAGGTTTAAACTGTCCAAAACCAAGTTGTCTAAATCCTCTAAAGAAAATAGGGCAGGGCAGGAGAGGATTTCAAAGTTGCCTTTGATGGTTTGGAGATTTTCAAATCCGAGGGTGGTTTCGAGCCCATTTTCACTTTCAATAAAGAAATGATTCCCAATCGAGATCAGGTTTTCAAGACCTCTGAAATTTCCTATGTTTCCATTTGAAGAAACAATGAAATTATTGCCGATACTTTTCAAAGAGGCAAGTCCTTCAAAGGATTCACAGACACCATTTTCATGGATAAAGAAATCGTTGCCGATTGAGTCCAAAGCGCTGAGTCCTAAAAAATTGATGATCGAACTGCCGGAGACTTCAAAGTCGTTGGCGATATAGGTCAAGCCTTCCAATCCTTCAAAAGATTGGAGGTCATAATTTAGGGAAATATTGCAATCGCCTCCGATGAAGGGGACATTGTTTAGTCCATTGAAACTGGTTATGCCGCATTCTTCTACTAAAAAATTGCCTCTGAGCGAGTCGATCATTTCGAGGCCTAAAAATGATTTTAGTTCAGGGCAGCGCATTGTCCATAGGTTGTCGCCAATATAGTTGAGGCTATTCAGTCCTGAAAAATTCGAGAGTTGGGGGCAGTCTTCTACTTTGAAGCTTTGACCGATATATTTTAAGTTAGAAAGCGAATCGAAGGTGGATAACTCATTTCCGAAAACGGCAAAAATCCCTTTTATGGAATCCAATTTTTCTAATCCTTTAAATGGATTTGCCGCCCGATTGCCTTCAAAATTAAAGTGATTTTCGATGACTCTTAGGTTGGAAAGTCCCGTCAGGTCTTGTATCGCGGGGCAGCTATGGATGGTCAGCGTGCTATTGATGGTTTCGAGGAGGGGCAAGTTTGGAAGGGATTGCAATCGAGTGCATTCATCAAAAGAAAGTCCGTGGACTCCTACCTCTGAGACAGATTCGAAATCTGAGATTTGAGTTAAGAATGGGCAATTTCTGAATCCAATACCGGAGGTGGATGTTAGATTTGAAAACCCCGATACCTCCATGAGTGCGGGCGCGTTTTCGAATAAAATAAGACTATTTATGGATTGAAGATTGGGTAGCCCAATTACCGAAAGCATATTCCCTTCAATCGTAAATCTACCCCGAATCGAATCCACATTGGTCATCGGAGAGAAATCTGCAACTCCTCCGTCTGCCCACTGAACGGACAATCCGTTTTTAATAAAATTGCAATCTGGATACAAAGTCTGAAACTCGTCAATCTCGCTTTGAGTAGAGATAACAATTCGATTGGGAGGGCAATCTTGTGCAAAAAGTTGGAATGCAAAAATTGTCAGAAACAGGGTGAAAATCTTATTCATGGTAAAATTAGTTTTTAGAATTCGAAGTAGGGACGATTCGTGAATCGTCCCTACATAGGTGAACGCTTAGGTTGTTTTTAGATTTTTATGATTCTTTTCATAGCCACGCCTTCCTCCGTTTCCACTTTCAAAATCAACATGCCAGTCATGCCTTTCGGCAAATGAATTTGGTGGTTCGCACCTAAATTTTCCGAAAGGAGGACTTTTCCCGTAAGGGAGATGATAGTGATTTTCGCTTTCGCTAAATTATTTCCCGACTGTGTCCCGAACTCGCTTCGGGAAAGGGTGATTACGCCCTCGGTTGGGTTGGGGAAGAGAGTTACATCTATTTGATTATCAATGTTTTGCGTATTGACCAGGCAAGCTAAATTCAGGTCATCTTCATCCATGCAGCCCATTGCGTTTTGGCCGATTGTGGCAGCTCCGTCATCTGCGATGTATGAGCAAATAGGTTCTACATTGCATATAGAGAGTCCGAAATTTTCCGAAAGGAATAAATCATTGAGTTGCGTGTGGTCGATGTTTGAGAATGGTTCGAGGGTGGTCAAGCCGTCGTTGTTGGCGAGATAGATTTTGCCAACGGATTCGAGATTGGAGAGGAAGTTTAGATTTTCAACAGTAAAGTTGCCTTCGAAGCGGAATTGATTCCCAATCGTTTTCAGATTTTGAAAAGATTCTATTTGAGGCAATTCTTGAACGTTCAAAGCCATGATGAGGTCGCCGCCGATGTTTTCCAAATTATTGAAGGCATTCATGCCCATGAGGAAAATGTGTTCTTGAATATCGACACTGCCTGCGACTTCGCGAAGGTTGTCGAAGCCATTGATTTCCATGGTTTCGAAGTTGTCTCCTATGAAAATGGATTCGCCGACATATTCCAAATCAGTGAAAAGATTGATAGGCATAAAGCTCATGCCGACATTGATATTGAGACTGCCTTCGATTCGTTTGAGTTGAGCCAATGAACCAAAGTCTTCCAATTGGTCGGTGTTGAAAAAGGTGATTTCTCCAACGTGGTTGAGCGCATTTAGTCCCGAAATAGTTTGAAAAATCGAGTTCTCTAAAAGAAGGGCGCGACCTATGTAATCGAGGTTTTCAAAACCATCCAAATCAGTTATCTCCCAATTGTCGCTGATTTTTAAATCTTCGCCGATGTATTGGAGATTATCAAAACCGGTACAACTCAAAACCGACTCATGTCCACTAATGTTGAGCGTATTTGTGACGGTATCTAATCCACTAAACCCAAAAAAGTCAAGTAAAATTGAATTTTGCCTAATATCCAGTGCGCCTACCTTTTTTAAATTTTCAACGCCCGTAACTACTTCCAGATCGGGATTGCCCATGATGTCCATTCCAAATTTCACTTCGCGTAAACTTTCAAGTCCTGATAGGTTTTGAAGTAAGGTGTTGCGAATCGTAAACCCTTCTCTTATTGTTTCGATTGATTGGAACGGGCTTAGGTCAGTAATGTCTTGCTGCAAGCCATCAATATTGAATGGACCAAACACATCCTTACAGCCCGGGTTAGTAGCTGCAAAGGCATCGACATCGCCCTGAGTTCTAAAATTATCTCCGTAAGGCAAACATCGATCAGGATCACAAGAGACATAAATTTCAGGAAAACTGCTGCACCCCATCGCATTGCGCTGAATGTCAAATCGTAAACTTTGGTAGTCATCAATATTACGTTCCACATATTCACAGACGGCTTTCGTATTGCAGACATCAAGTTCGTCATTGTCCAAAAGAATCAACTTGGAAATGGAACCTGCACTCATGTTGTCCAGCGCTAATAGGTCTCTCAACCTTGGGTTCTCTTCAATTAGAATAGTGTCTTGAACAGTTTGCAAACCTTCCAGAGCAGAGAGGGCTATCATCAATTCATGCTTTCGCAAAATGAGGTTGCCACCTACTTCTTCCAGTGCTTCAAAACCTCTCCAACGGCGCACTTCTTTGGTGTCTTCGAAAATGAGATCACCTCCGATTTTTTTCAAATTTGACCAACCGCGTGTGTTGGTCAGGGCTGCGTGATTTTTGATAATCAAGTCGCCTCCGATGGAGTCGAGACCGGGGAGGGCGATATAATCCACGAGCGGATTGTTTTGAATTTGGATGTTGCCTCTGACATGACTAAGACTCGTTAGCGAATCAATTCGAATCATGTTCGGGTGGTCTTTGATAATCAAATCGCCACCGATATAGGTCAATTTATTGGGGTTGTGGATGGCTCCCAATTCGTTGTTTTCGAGGATGAAGTCGTTGTTGATTCGCTCGATGACGTGGAAGCTATTCATGGTGCGCAGGCGACCGTTGTCTTTGATGATGATGTTGTCTGCTTGGTTGATTCGACCGATGCCGCGCACGTCTTGCAGCCAATCGTTGTTTTCGATGACGACATCGCCGGTGAAGGTGGTGACGTTGACGAGGTTTTCGATATTGTAGAGTAGTTGGTTGTCTTTGATGACGACTCCGTTGTTGAGTTGAGACAATTTATTGACAGGAGGGAGGCGTTGAGCGGCTGCGTTTTGATTAAAGATGAATTGTCCTCCTAATTCGGATAGTTCTGACAGACCTCGAAAATCATCTATGGAAGGATTGTTTTCGATGACGAGATCGAGACCGATTGTTTTGAGCATTTCGAAGCCGAGGAGGAAACGCAATTGAGTATTTTCCGAAAGGATAAAGTTCCCTTTGATTTCTTCTAATTCAGGTGGCCCCGTCAAAAATTGCATTTCGTTGCCAATCACTTCCAATGAACCAAAAGACTTGACTTGGGTCATGTTGGTCATCTGGACTTCGCTAAATGCGGGGTCTTTAATATCTAAAACCACCTTGCCGAGGATGTGCTCGCAGGTCGGAAATAGAATTTCAAAACTATCAATCTGACTTTGGCTGGTGAATATGATGCCGTTGGGGAGGCAATCTTGAGAGAAGGAATCTGAAAAAATGGAAAGCGAAAGGAGCAGGAGAATTAGCGTTTTCTTCATTTTAGTTGCAATTATTGTTCAAGAGTATAAACGAATATATGCAACAAAGGTGCGCCTTTTTGTGATAAATTATCTGAATGATAACTGGGAGTTATAGATCTAAAAAGTGGTAGTAATCGGTGATTTTCAGTGCAATTCTATTGAAATGGTTCATTTGTCTTTGCAATTTGCGCCATTTGTCATTTATAAATTACAAGTAACTGTAATAAATTTACATCTCCAAAGTTGATAGAAAAAACCACTCACACATAGAAACACATTTCTTAGGAATCTAACTACGAAAACAATTTAGAATTTAACATTGTAAGCACTTTTATTGAGGGAGGCAGTTTTTGTCTCCCTGTTTTTTTTTAGGTCTTTACAAAGGCGCTTTTAAATTCACTTGGAGAAACTCCGTATTGATTTTTGAAAGATTCTCTAAAATATTGAAGGTCAGAAAAGCCCACCTCAAAGGTGATCTCACTGATTCGTTTATCTGTTTTTCTGAGCAATTGCGCTGCTCTTTTCAATTTGATCATTCTAATGAACTCATTGGGTGATTTGTCAACAAGTCCTCTCAATTTTCGATTTAGCTGGCTTTTACTCATTCCGATGTCATGACAAAGGGCATCGACTTTGAAATCTGTATCAGAGATTCGAGACTCAATTATACTTATCGTTTTCTTTATAAACTCCTCATCAAAGTTAGAGTAAGGAACTTCACTTGGGGCAGGATCGAGAGGTTTTGTTTCTAAAATTTGCTCCTTAAATCTGGTTCGAGTATTCAATAGATTTTTAATTCTTAACTGGAGTTGAGTGGGGTTGAAAGGCTTCGTAAGATAATTATCGACGCCGATTGATAGCCCCTCGTGGATTGATTCTTCAGAAGACTTGGCGGAGAGTAGGATTAAAAATATATGGCAAGTGAGCGGGTTTTCTTTGAGTTTTCTTGCTAATTGATACCCGTCCAAATTAGGCATCATAACATCCGAAATGATTAGTTCAGGGATATGTTTTAGTGCTAAATCAAATCCTTCTATTCCATCTTGTGCCTGAATGATGTCGTAATCCTCTTTTAAAAACATGCACATAAATTCGCGCATATCCTTGTTGTCCTCGACGAGGAGCACCAACGGCTTATTTCCCGAAAGGGGGACGGTCTTAATCTTCTCATAAACCTGATTTTCAACTTTCGTCGAATGAAGTGTTTTTGAAAGCTTCTCCTCGTTTATTGAGGGTTGCACTAAAGAAGCTATTGAGGATAGGATTTTTTCGCCTTTCGGCAAAATGACAGAAAAGGTGGTCAGACCGGAGGAGTACATTGCCTCACTCTCTACCTTAATTTTTCCGCCGTGCAGTTCTACCAATTGTTTGCTGAGCGTTAATCCGATTCCGGTGCTTACGTTACTTGATTTGTCTTTTGATTTATAAAATCGTTCAAATATTTTCTCTTGCTCTTCTTCAGGAATGGGGTTGCCGGTATTGATAACTTTGATTATTACGTTGTTTTTCTCCTCTTCGAGAGTGAGGGTGATTTTCCCATTTTCTTCTGAGTACTTGAATGCGTTAGATAGCAGATTGAAAACAACCTTCTTGATTTTTTCCTTATCAAATAGCAATGGAATTGCCTTTTGGGGAATATTTATTTTAAAACTCTTATTGGTATTGTCAGCAAAGGAGGTGAACCCAAGGGCAGTTTGGTTTAGAAATTTTGAGAAATCGTTGGTGGTTGCTTTGAGTTCAGATTGTCCGGATTCTAATCTTGAGATTTCTAAAATCTGGTTTATCAATCGGTTGAGATATTTTGCATTTTTCATCATCGTTTGATACAATCCATCTACCTCTTCGGGAGTATCTTTTCTTTTGAGCAGTACCTCTAAGGGACTCATGATGAGTGTCAATGGGGTGCGAAATTCGTGGGACACATTGGTGAAAAAAGTCTCTTTTAGTTTATCAATTTCCTTAATTTTTTCGATTTCTAATTGGTCATATTTCATTTGATTTTTTAACTCAATTCGTTTTAGCGTCTCTTTTCTAAAAAACCAAAGACCCACAATGCCTAAGATAGCATAGACCAAATAGGCCCAGATGGTGGCATACCAAGGAGATTGTATTATAATTTTACAGGAGGCAAATTCTTCATTCCATAGTCCATCATTGTTAGCTCCTTTGACCTTAAAGACATATTTGCCAGGAGGCACATTAGGATAAGATACTTTTCTGTCGATTCCTGCAGTTCTCCATTCTTCATCATGGTTTTCAAGTTTGTATTGAAATTTATTTTTTGAAGAGTTGAGGTAGCTGATGCTCGTAAATTCAAATGCTAAATCGTTTTTGTCATGGTGGCAATTGATAGATTGTCCATTCAGAATGTATTTTGAATGGAGACCTTTAGAGGGGCAGGGTGGGTTGCCAGAAACCCTTAGGTCTGTAATATAGACGATTGGTTTTTTTTCATTTGATTGGAGGGTTTTTGGGTCAAAGTAGTAAAAACCACTATTGCTCCCAAAATATAAGGTTCCATCTTTTGCTCGAAGGGAGGAGGATTTAAAAAACTCTGTTTTGAGGTTTTCGTCTTCTAATTCAAAACATTGAAAAACTTCAGTTTGGGGATCCAATGAGCAGATGCTATTATCTGCAGTCATCCAAAGTAGTCCATTATTGTCTTCCAAAAGCGAGTAAAGAATATTGCTTGACAGCCCATCTGACTTTTTATAGGTAGTCATTGTATCATCCTCAGAAAATTTTAATAACCCACTTCCTACTGTCGTAGCCCAAACGTTATTTTGAGAATCATTGTAGAATGCAAGGACAGAGATGCCAAATTCATTGTTTTTGCCTGTTAAGAATCTTTGTGAACTAACGATCTCCAAATTGTCATTTAGGATTAATTTTTCTATGCCATAATCGTATCCTAACCAAAGATGTCCTTTTTGATCTCTGAGTATGGATAGGATCTGATCATCGGAAATTTTATATTTAGATTCACTGTTTTCTTTGAAGGTGCGAATAATTCCTTTTTCTGGGTGAAAGACATTTAGTCCTTTTTGAAAGGCTGCTACCCAAATATTACCTTCCCTATCTTTTGTTATTGCATGAATATCGTTGCCAATGATTGAGTTTTTATCATTAGGATCATGCTGAAGGAAAGTAGCCTTGGTTCTGTTTTTATCAACAATGGTAACACCTCCTCCCCATGTGCCAACCCAAAGGTTTTGGTCATTATCTATTTCCATAGAAAAGATGTTATTATTAGCTGTGTTTAGTTTTCCTTTTTCTTTTTGAAAGTTTTCCAAATTAGACTCTTCATCCATCTTAGTAAGCCCATCGATGTCAGAGCCGATCCATATATTATTACTATTGTCTTCAACAAAACAAGTAACTTTTCGGAAATCCCAATCGAGATTTTTTTTGGTTAGATTTCTTGAATGTTTTATTTTATTTTCGAGAGTTTCAATTTTATCGAGACCAGAAGTGAATCCACCCAACCAAATCGTTTCATCTTGATCCTTAAAGAGTTCCCAAATCGAATTGCTGGATAGGGAATTTGAGTTGTGCGGTGTATTTTGATGAGTATGAATTTTTCCGGTGCTTAAATCCACCTGATAAAGCCCATAGTTTTCACTCCCAACCCAGAGGTAATTATCTTTCTCCACTATGGATAGAATAACCACATTGTTAAGATCTCCGAACCTATCCTCACTTTTTAGCCCAACTTTCTTAACGCTAAGCTCATAGGTGTCAGAAAAAATTAATTCTCGAATCCCAGCATCAGTTCCTGCCCACACGCTTCCGTTTTCTGAACAATAAAGTGTCCTTACTCTTGCATCGGGCAACCCACTTTCAGTTCCATATTCAAAAACCTTTTTATCCTCTTTTCTAATCATCGAAATGCCATCATCTTTGGCAATTAGTAGATTCCCTTTTTTATCCTCAATGATGGAGAAAACTTCATTAAAAAAAATCTTTTTAGACTCTGGTTTTCCATTATTGTAAAGGCTAAGGCTTTTATTTTCTTTATCAACCAAAAATAAACCACTATCATTTACTCCCATAAGCAGCTCACCATCAGAAGTTTCAAACAAACAAATAGAATTTTCTGAAGCAACCTCGCTTGAGCCGATAGGATGAAATTCATCTTTGTGAACGTCATAATAGTTAAGCCCAGAACCATACGTCGCAATCCAGATACCACCATTCATGTCGGGGAGGATGTCCTTAATATTCCTTCCT
>CALCJP010000253.1 GCA_937967625.1 uncultured Saprospiraceae bacterium | reverse complement strand
TATTCCACAAAGGAGAAAAAAGGAAAATACTCTCATGGTTTTGTTTTGATTTTGAGAGATCAGGAACTCGAAATTCTCGAAATCCCGATCTCTCGAATTCTCGATATCAAGTGTTAAATCATTTTTTCAGGGCGTACCCATTGGTCAAATTCTTCAGAAGTTAGCAGCTTTAATTTGATAGCTGCTTGACGCAATGTTGTTCCTTCTTTGTGTGCCTTCTTTGCAATTTTGGCGGCGTTGTCGTAACCGATTTTGGTATTCAAAGCCGTCACCAACATCAGCGAATTTTCCAACTGTTCCTTGATTCTTGGCAGGTTGGGTTCGATGCCTGCTGCGCAATTATCATTGAAACTCACACAAGCATCTCCAATCAATCGAGCCGAATTCAAGAAGTTGAAAATCATCATGGGTTTGAAGACATTCAATTCGAAATGACCGGTAGCGCCACCGACGTTGATAGCAACGTCGTTGCCCAAAACCTGAGCAGCGACCATCGTCAATGCTTCTGATTGAGTAGGATTGATTTTGCCCGGCATGATAGACGACCCCGGCTCGTTGGCAGGGATGATTAATTCACCAATACCTGACCGAGGACCAGACGCCAACATTCTGATGTCGTTCCCGATTTTCATTAAGGAAACAGCTGCTGTTTTGAGTGCGCCATGTGCTTCGACGATAGCGTCGTGAGCGGCTAATGCTTCAAATTTATTTTTGGCAGTAATGAATGGAAGTCCGGTTAATTTTGCGATGTGTTTTGCCACATTTTTGGAGTAGCCTTTTGGCGTATTCAGACCTGTTCCGACAGCGGTTCCACCCAGTGCCAACTCAGACAAATGTTTCATGGTGTTCTTGATGGCAGCGATGCCATGATCCAATTGACTCACGTAGCCTGAAAGCTCTTGACCCACCGTAATCGGTGTGGCGTCCATAAAGTGAGTCCGTCCGATTTTGACGACTTTACTGTATTTTTTTGACTTCGCTTTGAGCGTGTCTCGCAGCTTTTCCATTCCCGGAAGGGTGACTTCTACCAGCATTTTATACGCGGAAATATGCATAGCAGTTGGGAAGGTATCATTCGATGATTGCGACTTGTTTACGTCATCGTTTGGGTGCAGATACTTTTCTTTATCGGTGAGTTTTCCGCCATTCATGACGTGTCCTCGATTGGCGATCACTTCGTTGACGTTCATGTTGGTTTGGGTGCCAGAACCCGTTTGCCAAACTACCAATGGGAACTCCTTGTCCAATTTTCCTTCAAGAATTTCATCGCAAACTTTGCCGATTAATTTTGCTTTGACTTTCGTCAAATTTCCCGCATCAGCGTTCGTCAATGCAGCTGCTTTTTTCAAAATGGCATAAGCCCTGATGACTTCTATTGGCATTGTGTTGTCGCCGATTTTGAAGTTTTGAGAAGAGCGTTGCGTTTGAGCTGCCCAGTAAGCAGTTTCGGGAACTTTAATGGGGCCGATACTATCTTTTTCAGTTCTGAATTTCATGTATGTGAATTTTAATATTTTCTAACACTGCTAATTATTTTTCTTTCTTTTTATTCGTGAAAAATCCAAGCATCCAATTTAGAATTGAATTTTGGCAAATGTAATCAACAATTTAAAATTGGCACAAAGCAACAGACCACCGTGAACTCGAGGCTGTCTCATAAGTTCAATTTTGCATCATGTTTACTAAACTTTTGTCCCACCACTTTTTGACTTCAATTTTAAAACCTGACTTTTCTAATTTATTAATCCCCTCTTTCATAAATATAGACTAAATTGGTCTTTAAACCACAGAATCAAGTTGCCAAGCACCCAATTTTATAGATACCTTTGCGTTATTAATTTGGCGGTTCACTTTCGTGAAAAAATGCCAAAAACCTATCCCGAACTTGCTTTTTGAGGCGATTCATAAATTTAAACCACAACATGAAAAAATATACTTACTTTTTATTGCTGCTATCAGTGCCTTGTTTTTTGATGGCTCAAGACTTTGCTTCAACTATTGAGTCCCATCGCGAGGAGTATAAAAACGACTTTTTGACCAATGAACGGTCTCCTTTGAAAACGAAAGAAGAATTAGCGTATCTCCGATTTTTTGAGGCGAAAGAAAACTATAAAGTGACCTGCGAATTTGAGGCAACTCCTGATGCTGAGTCGTTCGAGATGGGCACCTTCAGTGGCGTCACTCGGACTTACGTCCAATACGGTTGGTTGAAATTCAACCTCAATGGAGAATCATACAAATTGGCTGCCTATCAGAATTACAAAATGAGAGTCGTTCCAAAATATAAAAACTACTTATTCATTCCTTTCAAAGATTTAACCAATGGAGACATTACCTATGGCGGCGGTCGATACTTGGACATCGAAGCTACTGATATTGTCGATGGAAAAATCGAATTAGATTTCAATAAAACTTACAATCCTTGGTGCCATTATAGCGATGGCTATAGCTGCCCAATTCCTCCCACTGACAATCATTTGAAAGTGGCAATTGAGGCAGGAGAAAAGAATTATGGCAAAAGTAAGTATGACTAAATGCCTTCTTATTTAGACCAATTATGGAATCCAGTGAACCTTTCCGAAACGCCCAAAAGAATTGTTTCGGTAGTGCCATCTCAGACAGAACTGTTGGCACATTTGGGTTTGGAAAAGGAAGTGGTAGGGATTACTAAATTCTGTGTCAGACCTGCCGATTGGTTCAAATCTAAAGAACGAATTGGCGGCACCAAAAACTTGCATTTGGAAAAAATCAGGGCTTTGAAACCTGACCTAATTTTCGCTAATAAAGAAGAAAACACTAAGGAGCAAATTGAGGAATTACAAAAGGATTTTCCAGTTTGGATAAGTGAGGTAAAAACGCTTCAAGATGCATTGGATATGATTGATTTGGTGGGTTTGATTTGCGATAAAAGCGCATTTGCCGAAAGGCTCAATGAAGCTGTTAGAAAAAGGTTTTTTGCCTTGTCAAAATCTCCTAATACCATAAAAGCTGCCTATTTCATTTGGCGAAAGCCATACATGACGATTGGGGGAGATACCTTTATCAACGAGATGATGCAGTGGGCAGGTTTTGAAAATATTTTCCGAAAGGAAAAAAGATATCCGGCAGTGGAGGTTGAGGAGATAAAAGCGTTAAGACCGGACTGTTTGCTACTTTCTTCGGAGCCGTTTCCGTTTAAGCAAAAGCATATTGACGAACTTCGAAACCATTTCCCCAAGATTCCGATAAAAATAGTTGATGGCGAATTTTTTTCTTGGTATGGTAGCCGACTGCTCCATGCGCCGGATTACTTTAGAAAACTGAAAAACGATATTTTTGAATGAAGTTGTCTAAATCTGAACTCAAACAATTTCAATGATTCAAAACAAAATTTCCTAAAATTGCACCCATGAGAAAAGTCCTATTCGTATTTTTTGTTATATGTGTTAGCCTAAGTACTGGTATTGCTCAATCCATTTCTTTTTCTGATGATTTCAAGCATGGAGAGATTTCGGTTCGCCTTTCGGCAAATGAGGATGTCCATGAATTTATCTCAGATTTCAACCAAAAAGATTTAGGTTTTCAGGTTTCCATGAAAATGGATATTGCGCCGCGTTGGGGCATGTATCTATTGAATTTGTTGCCTGCGGAAACGAATGTGTTGGAGGCAGTGGAACTGTTAAATCAGCAACCAAAAGTCCTAAATTCCTTTTCCAGCAGATATGTGAAACCTCGTAACAATCCAGATGATCCCCTATTCCCAAGCCAATGGTCTTTGGAAAGAATTGGAATAACAGACGTCTGGAACGAAACTACAGGAGGGACGACGATTGCCGGAGATAAAATCGTGGTTGCGGTACTCGATAGCGGCTTCGACATTGAACACCCAGATTTGAAACCTAATCTTTGGGTCAATGATGCCGAAATTCCCAATGATGGAATCGACAACGACGGTAACGGTCTCGTCGATGATGTTCATGGCTATAATTTTGAATTTAATCGTCCTGACTTTACCGTCGCTGGACATGGGACTGCGGTGAGCGGAATTATCGGCGGAAAAGGAAATAATGGTCAATTTATGACCGGCATCAATTGGGATTTGGAAATCATGTTGTTTGAGGTTTTTACTTTCCCACAGGTCTATGCGGGATACTATTATGCCGAAGAGCAAAGACGACTCTATAATGAAACCAATGGTCAACAGGGTGCCTTCGTGGTAGCCACAAACTCTTCCTTTGGAGCTGATGGACGCTGCACGGACATAAGCGCACAGGAGTTTAATATTGCCTTTGATTCATTGGGTAAAGTAGGGATTTTGTCGGCTGCTGCTACTATTAATATCAATCAAAATATTGATCTCACAGGTGATATTCCAACTTCTTGTGAGAGTCAATACCTGATCACAATTGCGAACTCAGACAATTCAGATCGTCTATTCAATAGTGGTTTTGGAAAAGAAACCATCGACATTGCTGCTCCCGGTCAAGACGTACCGGTTATCTGGAGAGATGACTCTGATAGGTTGGAGAAAGGGACTTCGATGTCCACCCCCCATGTCAGTGGAGCTGTGGCGTTACTGTATTCGCTGAACTGTGCAGAATTAATAGACAGGTCGAAAAGTGATCCTTCAACTATGGCATTAATTCTTAAAGAATTTCTCTTAGGCGGCGCAGAGAAAACCACTGATTTGGAATCCAGAGTTTTAAGCGGAGGTCGATTAAATGTAAAAAATTCAATGGATTTGATTTATGATTGGTGCTTTGATTTAGTGGATGAATTTCAAATCGTCAAATTGTATCCAAACCCGACCAATTCGATAATCAATGTGGAGTACAAGACGCCCGATTTTAATGAATTTCCAATTCGAATTTTTAATGTATTGGGACAACAGGTAGATGAATTAACTCATAATCCTGACCCAACCGTAGGTGGCATTTTTGAGATTGATTTGTCCAATTTTGCCGATGGGGTTTATTTTCTCTCTTTCGAGAAAAATGGAGTTACGGTCATTGAGCAGGTGGTGAAGGTGGATTAAATTACCCCCTTCAGGGTGCGGAGTGGTTGGTTTTAATGAATTTTGGAATTCTTCCAAAAGAAAATTTTTAGGGTGCTCAATTTAGATAGATTTATGATTGAAGATCGAATGATTTCAGATTGCTGATTGATTCGGAAATCAAAAATCGTAAATCATTTAATCTTCAATCTAACATGATGGCGAATAATATTTGGTCTAACTTTAAAACCAATTCATCCTACCTTTCAGTTTTTTTATTTCGCCTTTGTTTCCATTTGGACTATAGTTTAGAGGTTTAAATTACTGATAACCAGCCGCTTGCAATTGAAACAACTCTGAGTAAAGTTGCTCATTGGCCATCAATTCTTCATGAGTGCCAATTTCCAAAATTTTTCCGTCTTTTAAAACTAAGATTCGATTTGCCATTCGGACAGTCGAGAATCTATGCGAAATGATGATAGAGGTTTTACCTTCGGTCAGTCCGATGAAGCGTTGGAAGGCTTCGTATTCAGCGCGCGCGTCGAGAGCGGAAGTTGGCTCATCTAAAATCATGACTTCGGCGTTTTTCATGTAGGCGCGAGCGAGGGCAATTTTTTGCCATTGTCCCCCTGAGAGATCTTTTCCTTTCGAGAAGCGTTTGCCCAATTGCTGGTCATAACCATCAGGAAGTTGTTTAACAACTTCTGAGGCGAGACTTAATTCAGCGGCATTGTCCAGTTTTTCATCATTGTCGATTTCTTTGATGTCACCCACCGCAATATTTTCTCTTACGAGAAATTCGTACCTAATGAAGTCCTGAAAGATTACCCCAAATCGATTTTGATATTCATCCTTTCTGAAATTTTGGATATTGATACCATCCAATAAAATCTCTCCTGAGGTCGGCTCATAAAAGCGAAGCAACAATTTAATCAATGTAGTTTTCCCTGCTCCGTTTTCTCCTACGAATGCGAGTTTTTCACCCACATTCAATTTGAATGAAACGCCGCTCAATACCTCCTCCTCCGAACCCGGGTAGGTGAATTTTAGGTTTTTGAATTCGAACCCTTCCTTTATTATTTCCGGTAAGGAAATATAAGTTTCGGTTTGTTTGGGCACTTTTAAATCCAAAAAGTCAAAGTAGTCTTTCAGATATAGCGCACTTTCAGAAAGTCGCGTAAATCGAGCAAACAGCCCTTGCAGTCGCGCCCGAAGACTTCTAAACGAACCCGCCAAAAAAGTCAAATCTCCCAAAGTCAAAACCCCAGAAATCACTCGATAAATAATCAAAATGTACGCCCCGTAATAGCAAAGAATGCCTAAAATATTGAGCAAGCCGCCTGTAAGCGTTCTTTTGACTGCGATATTTTTATTGACATCATAGTATGCGTCAGAGAGTTTTTTAAATCGCTCGGCTAAAAAATCGGTTAAACCAAAAAGCTTGATTTCTTTGGCAGTTTTGTCATTGGCACCCACATAGCGGATGTAGTCGAGTTCCCTCCTTTCAGCAGTCCAACTTCTTGCCACGGAGTAGCGTTGAGAACTAAATTTCAACTCATTGATAAACGAAGGAATGATGCTCAAGATGAGCATGATAATCAACCAAGGCTCAAAAAATATCAACCCCGCTATCAGCGAAACCATCACCACCAAGTCCTGAATTTGATAAAGTGAATTGGTCATTAGATTCACTCGACTTGCTGTTTGGCGTCGAGCCAATTCCAATTTATTATAAAACTCAGAGTCTTCTAACTGGCTGATATTCAGCTGGTTAGTCTTTCTTATGATTCTTATGGAAGATGCATTTGAATATAAATCCCCCAACAATCCATCGGTCAAATTTATGCCTCGATTGATGAGGTCAGAAAAGACAACGATACCTAATTCGATAGCGACGTAAATCCAAAGAGTAGTGTAATCCGCAGATTCAGATTGACTCAATAAGACGATTTCGTCAATGATTAATTTGCCTACCCAAAGCGTGATGATGGGCGTAAAAGAGTCAAGCAGCCGCGAAAAAACATTCAAATTAAATTGCAAAGTGCCACTTCTTCTAATCTCTTTAAAAAAGCGGGGAATATTCTTCAACGCCTGAAAAGACTCTTTCAGGTTGGTTTGTTTTTCATCCTTAATGGATCTTAATGCCATGTCTTCGGTACCTATTTTTATGATAATCAAACTATAAACAAGGTAAATTTGTTTGATTTGCGATATTAAAGTTAATTACTCCTATTTTCGCCAAAGTAGCGCCCAAATTTATTTGGGCATCAAAGAATTGATTCATCACTTTCGTGAAAATGTGAGTAATTGAAAATCCAATCTCATTTCACGAAAGTGAAAAAAAACGACCCAAATATCCCGAAAGCTTTCGGGAGGGTGTCAATTATGATAGATTTATCAAGCGAAGAGTTGCAGGACAAGACATTGACGGAGCAAATAATCAAAGTGGACAAGAAGCAAACGCCTGTCCGGTTAGATAAATTTATCTTTGATAAAGTGCAAGGCATTTCGAGAAATCGAATCCAAAACGGCATCAAAAAAGGCACCGTACTGGTCAATGACGAACACATCAAGTCCAATTATAAAATCCGTCCATTGGATGTGATTAAGTTGATTTTTCAGAAACCGGTTTCTGATTCTGTAGCGCCAATTCCGCAAGACATTCCTTTGGATATTCGATATGAAGACGATGATTTGATGGTGATTCATAAACCAGCGGGAATGGTCGTTCATCCAGGCATTGGCAACTATTCAGGCACTTTAGTCAATGCATTGGCGTACCATTATGGTGATTTGCCAGTGGCAGAAGGTGACCCCAACAATCGCCTCGGCTTGGTGCATAGAATTGACAAAGGCACCTCAGGTCTTTTGGTCATTGCCAAAAAAACCGAAGCGCTAACTC
>CALCJP010000252.1 GCA_937967625.1 uncultured Saprospiraceae bacterium | reverse complement strand
AAAATCAAAACATTGGTTTCATCTGGCTGATCCTGATTGCACAATTAATGATTTTCTTTGGGCAGACGACGATTCAGGTACTCCAAAGTTGGATTCTACTCCACGTCAGCACGCGAATCAATGTGTCCCTAATTTCAGATTTTCTGGTCAAGTTGATGAAATTACCCATCGGTTTTTTCGATACCAAAATGATTGGCGACCTCCTCCAACGCATTGGCGATCACACGCGCATAGAGTCCTTCTTAGTCGTTTCTTCGATGAATGTGTTGTTCTCTGCTATCAATTTTGTGGTCTTTGGAATTGTTCTACTGATTTACAATTTCAATATCTTTTTGGTATTCCTCCTGGGCAGTTTGCTCTATTTGATTTGGATATTCCTTTTCCTGAAAAGAAGAAGAAATATCGATCACGAACGCTTCGCAGAGTTAGCAGCCAATCAAAACACCTTGATCGAACTCATCCAAGGAATGCCCGAAATCAAACTCCAAAACAGCGAACAAAAACGCCGCCGCCAATGGACAAATGTTCAAGCAAAGCTCTTTCGAGCAAATATCCGTTCGCTCACCGTCTCAACTTATCAAGACACGGGCGCAATGGCGATTACGCAACTCAAAGACATTCTGATTTCGTTCATTGCTGCCAAAGCGGTAATCGAAGGTCAGATGACTTTGGGGATGATGTTAGCGGTACAATATATCGTCGGACAACTCAACGTGCCACTGCAAAACATGATTGGTTTCGTTCGCTCTGCGCAAGACGCCAAAATCAGTTTGGAACGATTGGGTGAGATTCATAATCGACCTGCTGAGGTGGGGGAAGGCAAAATATCACTTCAGAAAAACGTTGAGCATCGTCTCCCGAGAGGGGACGATGCGACTCAAAAGATCGCATCGTCCCCTCTGGGAGACGATGCTCAAAATGGTAGTTTTGGCTTATCCATCCAAAACCTCAACTTCCGCTATAACCAATTGGAAGAAGATGTACTCAAAAATATCAACCTGACCATATCTGCTGGTAAGGTCACGGCGATAGTCGGCAGAAGTGGCAGCGGTAAAACGACATTGGTCAAATTGCTTTTAGGGTTTTACGAACCGCAGCAGGGGAGCATTCAACTAAGCAATTATGTTGAGCATCGTCTCTCGATAGGGGACGATGCGACACAGAAGATCGCATCGTCCCCTTCGAGAGACGATGCTCAAAACGAAAAGATTAATTTAAATCAAATCGACAAAAAATCATGGCGCGCTGCCTGTGGCGCAGTGCTTCAAGATGGTTATATCTTTTCAGATTCCATCGCCAGCAATATTGCAGAAAGTGACTCGAAGGTTGATGCTGAAAAATTGAATTTTGCGACACAAGTCGCTAATATTCAGGACTTTATAAATGATTTGCCGCAAGGCTATCATACAAAAATCGGCGCGCAAGGCAACGGCATCAGTCAGGGGCAACGGCAGCGATTGCTCATCGCACGAGCGGTTTATAAGAATCCTGATTTCTTATTTTTTGATGAAGCCACCAATGCCCTTGATGCCGAAAACGAAAAAGTAATTGTCGAAAATTTAAATCAGTTTTTCTCAGGAAAAACCGTTATCGTTGTAGCGCATAGATTGAGCACCGTCAAAAATGCTGACCAAATCGTCGTCCTCGAAAAAGGCGAAATCAAAGAAATCGGAACGCACGAGGAGTTGACCAAACGCAAGGGCATTTACTTTGAATTGGTGCGGAATCAGTTGGAGTTGGGCGATTGAAAACCGGAGTTCGAGCGGAGCTGAGAACGGGTTTGCTAATATAGGAAACGCGTTCTCGGCTCCGCTCGAACTCCAGAAAGAAAAAATCATGTTTGAAGAAAACAACAAGTCAGATCAAATTTTCGCTCGTCCACCGAGTTGGTTATTGCGGTGGGGGATGACGTTGATATTGGTCGCATTTGTGTTTTTTGCATTGATTGCTTGGCTGATAAAATACCCCGATGAAATCCCCGCCCGCATGAGTATCCTTACGGAAAATCCACCGATCCGAGTCGTCTCGCGTTCGTCCAATCCAATTGAAAAATTATGGGTTTCCAATAATCAAGAAGTGGGAGTAGGTGCGCCTTTGGTAACGTTAAGAAGTTCCGCGAAAGCGGAAAATGTGGTTAAATTGGAGTCGTTTTTAGAAAAAATAAATAGCTCCCGAAGTCAATTCGGGACAAGCCTTTCGGCAAATACTTTTTTAACGATTCAGCCACCTGTCAACTTATCGATTTCAGATTTGCAAAGTGGTTATGCTTCGCTCGTTTCGAAAATCAAAAACTATCAGAACTTTCTGCGAAAGCAGACCACAGGAGGAAAAATCAATTCCGCTGAAAAGCGCATTCAATTTTTGGAGCAACTCAATCAAAACATAGAGCGCCAAAAAATCACTTTAGCTGAGGAAGTTTCCCTTTCGGAAAATGGCTATCAACGCGCGCTCCAACTCAATCAATCGGGCGACGCCTCCATGATAGAAGTCGAAGATCGAAAAGCGATTTATCTCCAATCCAAACGCCAATTAGAAAATTTCGAAAACCGAATCATTAACAACCAAATCGAAATGGAGCGCTTGCGCACCGAAATTTTCGACCTGCAAGACGTTCAAATCGAAGGAGGCGACGACCGCCAATTAACCATTGAAGAAGCCACCAAACAACTCCAATCCCAACTCGAAACTTGGAAAGAGCAATTCGTTATCACTGCGCCGATCAGCGGAAAAGTATCTTTTGTAAATCAACTGAGCGAACAGCAGTTTGTCTCAGAAGGCGCGGAGTTGATGACCATCGTACCCCCAAATGCGAGCAATAAAGTAGTCGGTAAAGCATACCTTCCCCTCGCCAATTCAGGAAAAGTAGAAGTGGGACAAACTGTCCATATCAAACTCGATGGTTTTCCCTTTCGGGAATACGGAATCCTCAAATCCGAAGTCGCTGAAATCTCCCTCGTGCCTACTGAAAACCATTACTTAGTTGAACTCAATCTGCCCGAAACGCTTACGACTTCTTATGGCAAAACGATTCCTTTTCGTCAGGAGATGCAGGGTGTGGCGGAGATTATTACTGAAGAGCGACGGGTGTTGGAACGGGTTTTTGATCGGGTGAGGAGTGCGGTTAGGAATTGATTTTTAGTCCCTCGACTCCGAAAGCTTTTGGGGCGCTCGGACTCCAGTTAGAAATTAGCTGCTACTCCTCAAACTTATTTGGCTTCATCCATTCCTTTTGGACGTTTTCACGAAATGCTTTTTGGACTCCTGCTTTGCCCCAGTCTTTCTTTTCCTCAGGCAACCAAAGCGTTTCAAAAAACATCACCTTTTGAAATTTCGGAGGTAAAAATTTGCGCCAATTGGTACCGCCGGTGCCTTGGTCATCTTTCGGTAGGTGGCGACTTGCTGCCATCATGTGACTGAGCTTCCAATAGACGTTGATGTATTGGTCATATTCGCGGAGAAGGGTGACGAGTTTTTTGTCTTTTTTCATCTCTTTATCGAGGCGATAGAAGAGGTAGTTGAGGTTGCGGAATTTGTAGTTTTTTAGCCATCGCATGAGTTCGCGATCATACTTTTTTTCGAACTCGAGAAGGGTTAAGGTTTTCTTTCCAGTCCGCATGTCGATGCCGCCGCTTTTCCAATAGATGTGTTGGTAGATTTTTTCGAGAGGGACGTCGCGTTCGTTTCGAGCATTTTCCGAAAGGAGACTATTGAGGTTGGTGCTCATGATTTCGATGTGGCGAAATTGGACTGCTTGAAAACCCGACGCGGGCAATAATGCCATCCTAAATGCTCTGAAATCACGCGCGTCCATGCCGCTTTTCATTACGTCGAAACTATTGCACAAATGCTTGAAATAGTTATTGATACGTCCGATTCGTTTGTACCAAAATTCGAGACTTTCGAATTCTTTTTTGTCTCGATCGGTGAGTTGTTCGAGTTCTAATTTGATGAGTTTGAAGTAGAGTTCGGTGATTTGGTGGTAGGTGATAAAGATGATTTCATCACTAAAATCGGTGCGCGGCATCTGCAGCCCAAGCAAACTATCGACGTGGATGTAATCCCAATATTTTAAACCATTGGAGTGAACGAGTCCTTCCATATATTGGAGGAAGTCTTGACCAATATTGTCGTATTTGTCATTGAGTTTGTGGAGGTACTCAATACTTTTCTTTAATTCTTCGTTGGTAAGTTTGCTCATTTTTTAATGAAAATTAAAATTAAAATGAAAATCAAAAATGATAAACTGGAGTTCGAGAGGGCGGTAGATCGAGATTTTGTGAACAAATCACGTCTCGAAATCTCTTTTTCTCGATCTCTCGAAATCGATTTTTAAAAATGACTCAAATTTTTGATGCCAACTCGCTGCTTGACTTCGTAAAGAGTTTCCTGCGCCAATTTTCGCGCGTGGAATGACATCTCTCTGATGCTATCATTTATCAGACTGATGTCGGCTTCTGCTTCTGCTCTTCGTTGGCGCATTTCGGTGGTTAGCTCTACGAGTGCGTTGGCGACTGCTTCTTTGAGGTGTTGGTATTTTAGATTGCCATTGTGATGGTCATTGAGTAGGCTGATATAGTCGCTTTGTTGGCTGGTTTGTCCCAGCATATCGAAGAGGGTTTTGATGCCGGGGCTCATTTCTCCTTTCTTTAGTTCGCCACTATCGGTCATGGCTGCAGCGACTTTTTTGCGAACAGATTTTTCGGTTTCGAAGAGTCCGATGTAGTGTTTGCTGCCGATGTTTTTACTCATTTTTTTAGTGGGGTCAGCGAGTGACATCAGTTTTGGGGTCTCTGAATATTTTGGCTCTGGTATTGGGAAGAAGTCGCCATATCTGCTATTGAATCGTTCTGCGATATTGCGCGTGAGTTCGAGATGTTGTTTTTGATCTTGCCCGACGGGGACTTCCTTGGCGCGGTAGATTAAGATGTCTGCCGCTTGCAATAATGGATAAGAAAACAACCCGACTGAAACGGCTTCTTCCTTTTTTCTTTTGCTTTTGTCCTTGAATTGGGCTTGGCGCGAGACTTCTCCATAAGAAGCCAACGTGCCCAAAATCCATGACAACTCCACATGCTCCGGCACCAATGACTGAACGAAAAGTGTACTTTTTTGTGGGTCGATGCCACAGGTGATGAGGTCGATCATCATCTGGTTGGTGTGTTTTTTTAGCTCGGCGGGATCGTGCTTTTCGGTCATGGCATGGAGATCGACGATTCCAAAAATACAACTGTGTGTGTCTTGTAATTGCACCCAGTTTTTGATGGCACCGAAGTAATTGCCTAAATGCACCACCCCCGAAGGTTGGATACAACTTAATACATCACATTTTTTAACGATTGATTCCATATTGAAAAGCTTAGGTTTTGTCAGTGCGATATTCGGAATTATTTCACGAAAGTGAGAAAGGAAATAAAAGTTTTGAAAAAAAATAGGCGCTGGAATTGCTCCCACCGCCCACTTTTTTCCTCCCGAAGCGAGTTCGGGACAAGTTATCGGAAAATGAAATTGGAATTATTTATATTCGTCTTTGACATTTGCCTCAATCCATTGGGCGCATTCTTTGAAATTTTCAAAGCAGTGATCTTCCGGCACGATGTCGGGGATGATTCCGAGACGTCTCAGAAGGAATTCCGGCTGCTCTTTCAAACCAACGAATAGTGGGTGCACATTTTTAATTTCTAAATCAAGTAAGACATCTTCCATCGTAAAGACACCGGACTGGTCAATATAGGGCACCCGATCCATTCTGATGATGACATGGGAAGCAAGGGATGGAATCTGAGTCATTAATTCTTGAAAATCATTTGTAAACCCAAAAAATAAGGGTCCATTCAAGTGCTTGATATAGACTTCTTCTTTATATCGACCTGGTAAGGCTGCTTCGTCCACCCAATACTCTTTATCTTCAGTGTGGTCTTTTAGTTTTTTGATTTCGGACTCTTGGGCAGTGATGTCTGCCATTTTTTTCATGAAAATCAATGCGGCCATTATCATACCGATACCTACGGCATAGACCAAATTCCAAAACACTGAAAGGACTAAAACGATCATCATCACGGCAATCTCTTCAGGAGGCATGTTGGGCAATGCTTTTAGACCTTTGTAATCCATCACCCCAATACCGACGGTAATCAAAATACCTGCTAAAACTGCGGCAGGTATCTGCGAAGCAATAGGACCCAAAGCCAAAAGGATAAATAGCAATAAAACTCCTGCTACCATTCCAGAAAGGCGTGTTTTACCACCAGCTTGGATATTCACTACGGTTCTAATCGTAGCCCCTGCTCCAGGGATTCCTCCAAAGATAGCAGCGACACTATTACCGATTCCTTGACCAATGAGTTCCTTATTAGGTTTGTGTTTGGTTTTGGTCATGTTGTCTGCGACCAGGGAGGTGAGTAAGGAATCAATCGCTCCGAGTAGGGCTAAGGAAAAGGCAGTAAAAATATAAGGAGAGACCTGTGCCCAGTTAAAGTTGGTAAATATTCCTAATTGTAATTTAGGAAATCCTGCTGGTATTGGTGGAATGGGACGATAATTTATGACGCCTTGATTCTGTAAGATGTAGGCACCTGCCGAAACGACCAGCAAGGCTACCAAGGTGCTTGGCACTGCGGTGGTTATTCTTTTAAATCCATAGATGATGAATATGGTGAGCAGGGCTAAAGTCAATTCTATCCAATTGATGTTTTGGAGGGCGTCTCCTAATACTCTTAGGGCACCAAGGACTCCTGAAGCATAATCGCCTGCAAGAACTTTTGCTTCTTGATAGATTTCTGCTTTGGTGACATTGTTGGCTCTTTCGATGGTTGGGGCAAAGTCTTCTAAAACCAAGATGCCTTCGGCCGCCTCAAATTTTAGAATTTTTTCGAGTAGAATTTCTTCTGCTTGTGGTTTAAATTTTTCAACCAATGCAGCGTCTTCTTTTGGATAATACCCCAAAAAAGGAAGCATTTGTGTGATTAAAATAATCACTCCAATCGCCGTCATGAAACCCGAAACCACGGGGTAGGGTATATACTTGATATAGCGCCCAACGCCAATCAAACCTAAACCTACGAGTATGAGACCTGCCAAAAGAAATACGGTTAGGATGGCAGGAAGTGCTTGCTCGATGTTACCGTTGTTCGCTTGTATGATACCTGCGATGGTGACCATACTCACTGCCGTCATCGGAGCGGTTGGCCCCGAAATCTGCGTGTCGGTTCCTCCAAAAAGCGCTGCGAAAAATGCAATGAAAATGGCTCCATAAAGCCCCGCGTCAGGTCCTAAACCTGAACTCAAACCGAATGCTAATGCTAAAGGAAGTGCGACGATTCCAGCGGTCAAACCACCAAAAAGATCACCCTTTATATTAGAGAATAAATTTGTTTTTTGCTTCTCTGACATTTTTTTTACTCATTTTTGTAAGTTGTTGATAATCAACGACTTGTTCGTGAATAATCTAACTTGTCTTGTTTTTTCTTCTCGAAATGTGAATGTTTGCTAATCGCCCAAAAGTAATTGAAAATTTGGGAATACAATATGAATTCAGTTGATTAGAGCATAAATACTTGATAATGAAAACCCACCTTCCGACTCAAAATTGGATGACTGCCCAAAAATTCCTCTTTCGGTTTTTGTCGCTGACGAACCGTGGGTTTCATTGGGTGAATGAGGTGCCGTATAATCGTTAAGTCAGGCAGAGAAATAACCGCGAAAGCGGTTAAACGTGAATAGCCACAGGTGAAACCTGTGGAACTATAAAAGGCAAGCGGAAAACAACCCCGAAAGGGGTTGAATAAATTTAAGTAGTCACATTCAACCCTTATCAGGGTTGCCTAATAAAACCGATTAACGCCGCAGGTTGCACCTGCGGTTATTCACATTTAATCCCTTCGGGATTTTAGATAATGTTATTTCACCCCTGCTTCCGATAAGCCGCAGGCGACACCGCGACATTCTTTGAAAAAAGGCGAGAGAAGTAGGCAGGGTCATCAAAACCCAATTCAAAGGCAATTTCCTTGATGCTCATTTGAGAAAATTTGAGCAAGCGCTTCGCTTCCAGAATAATGCGATTTTGAATCAACTGAAGTGGAGTAGGGTAGCCGAGTGCCTGAAGTTTTTTCGCCAACGACTTGGGAGAAATGAACAATTGCTCCGCGTAGCCGCTAACCGAATGCTCTTTTTTGAATTGCTTATCGACGAGTGCGATGAAGTCTTGCACCTGCTGATTGGAATGATGAGTGGCGGGAAGGGTTTCAGATTCTTGTTTTTCGAGGAGTCGAAGGGCATGAATCAAAAACATCCGCAAGTAGGAAATCAACAACTCTTTATGAGAGACGCCTTTATTTTCTAATTCGCCAATCATTTGCTGAAGAATGGTCTCAAAAATAGGTTTCTCATTTTCCTTAACGGAAATGATCGACGCCTGATGCACGTTGTTGAAAAGCAATCCGTTGCAGGCGATTTCTTTTCCGTGCGATTCGACGCAGTAAAATTCTTTATCGAATTCGATTTGGTAGGCACTTTTTATTTTTTCGCTTTTTACGCAAAAAATTTGCCCCGGTGAGAGACAAAAAATGCCGCTTCCTTCTACCGAAAATTCGTTGGTGTCCACGAGATAGGTGCCCGTGCCATCTTCAATCCATATCACTTTGAAATGGTCGCTTACTTCATCGCGGTTCGCCACGCAGTAGGTATCGACTCGCAAGGAAGTAAGCTCAAAGAAAGCAGTAGCTTTCTGCAAACCATTCTCAAAGACATATTTCTTTTCGGTAACTAAAGCCATTTACTTGATGTATTTTTTGACGAAAGTCATGATGAATGCGGGCGTAAATTGGGAAAAAATATCCACTTGTTTTTGGATTGCAATTCCATCATACTCTTGATGTCCCCAGCAATTTGCACATTGGACATTCTGATTTTTAATGCTTTTCATGATATAAAGTTTTAAAGATTAAAAAATAATTTACCCCCTCCGCCCCCTGAGGGGGCAGGATGATTGGTTCTAAAAACGTAATTCATCTTCATGGTGGATTGAGGATTAGCGATTACATGATTTCTGATTTTCGAGCGTTTTCGGCAATCAAAAATCGAAAATCATTTAATCTTAAATCTATCATGATGGCGAATGATATTTGGTCTAAGTTTAGAACCATTCACCCCTGCCTGAAGAAGGAACCTTAGGTGCTACTTGAAGAATTAGTTTTCCAAAAAGCTCGGCGACAGCGTTTCCCCTTTAGGGGACGGAAGGGGTTTTTGTCTATAAAAAAACCGCCGCTTTGGGAGGAAAGCGGCGGCTCGGTTTTAGGAACGGAATTGTTCTTAAGCCACTGCTAAGTGATTTTGGATAATGGATTCCAATTGGCTTTCGCTTTTGAAGCCAACGAGAGATTCTTTAACCTCACCGTCTTTCAAAACGAAAAGTGCTGGAATGCTTCTCACTTCAAATTGAGCTGATAGCTCTCTAAATTGATCCACATTCACTTTTCGGATGAGGAAGTCATCTTCGTATTTGCTCGCCAATTTTTCAACGGTTGGCAGGAGTGCCTGGCAGGGGCCGCACCAATCGGCATAGAAGTCAAGTAATACGGGTTTGTCTTGATTTTTGATTGCTTCGAAATCTTCGAAATTTTTTATCTGTTTCATGATATTGAATTTTAAAAGTTTGAAAATGTTTATTAATATTTCACGAAAGTGAAAAAGTCATAAATTGTTGATTATCAATTGTTTGAGCGATTTTTCGCTTTCGCGAAATGATGTTTAATTTAAGTCAGAAGATTCATTAATGACCCAGTCGCCTTTGACCAATCGAGTCACGTAGCAATTGTCTGCTTCTTCAATCAACATTGCTTTTTGTTCCTCGGTGATGTCGCCTTCGATTTTGATGGCAGAGTTGACCTCAGTCGTGAAAGTGCCGTCTGGATTTCTTTTTGCGACCTGTGTCAATTCAGCATCTACTTCGCCGATTTCGATGTTTTTTCTTCGAGCGACGTTGCGGATGGTTGCCACTTTGCACATAGAGATACCTGCTAAGACCAATTGAGTAGGCGTCATGCCCAAGTCGGTTCCTTTTACATTGACTGGTTCATCGCCCACGATGGTGTGCTTGCCATTACTGATGATTGATTGATAACCTGTTGGGATGTTTTTGATTTTAATTTCGGTTGCCATGATATTTTATTTTTTGAATTTTTTTTGATTAAAAATGATGACACAAAGATGGGGGCAACCGACGCTGTTTAAAATGGACAAAGGTTCGTGGGAGTTGGACAAAAGTTCCTTTTTACTGACTTTCGTCAAATAAGCTTGGAAAATCATTACTTTGCTAAGTGATTGGTCGGAATAAATGATAGAAAAAGTTGAGATTCCTTTTTTTCTCAATTGAGGCAGATTTTATTTTCGTAGCCTTAGCTACGGGAATAAAATCTAACGAAGAGTGAGGAAAAAATGGACTCAACTATATTATCATTTATTGTGAACAGTCACTTATAATAAATAACTCAATATGACACCTGCTCAAGAATTCCTACTCGACCTCGAAGGCAATCAAGCGGAGATACTTTCCTACTTAGATGAGATGCTGATGTCTTTTCCGGAAATCGAATCGAAGATTCGCTACCGCGTTCCTTTTTACTACCGGAAGTCATGGATTTGCTATTGCAACCCTCGACCCAATGACCGTTTGGAATTGGTCTTTCTGCGTGGCAATGAATTATCAAATGAGCAAGGCTTACTTGATGCTAAAGGACGCAAACAAGTGATGGGAGTTGAATTTGGATCTGTTAAGGAGATAGCCGGCGAGGTTTTGTGGCAGGTGGTGCAGGAGGCAATTTTATTGGACGAAACAGTGCCTTATGCGAGCAAGCGGAAGAAGTCGGGTAGATAGCGCTTTGGGTACGACTGCCCACGAATGAAATTCGTGGGTTGCTAATGGCATTACCTGTATTTCAGCAACCCATAAATTTCATTCATGGGTTGCCGAAATGGGAATTGTTAGTTGAAACTATCTAACCGTTTATTTACTTCGCCGACTTTCATTTTTTGCTCGTCGATGGCGGTTTTGGTTTCTTCCTGAGTGGCTAAGTTTTCTTTGATTTCTTGCTCTGCTTTTTCGATTTTCTTTTTGTAGTCCTCGATGTCTTTTTCGAGTTTAGACTTTTTCTTGACCAATTTTTCGAGTTCGTTTTCGGTCTTTTTGAGTTGCTTTTCTTCTGCTTCTAACTCTTGCTTAACGCCCTCTTGCTTTACTTTGATTCCGAATTTTTCGATGAGTCGCTCGGCGTCTTCGTAAGAGTTGGGATAGTCGCGAGAGTTGAGCCATTTGCCGTCGCCCATGTCAAACCAAACCACCATTGCCACGTCGTCGCCTTGCTCGTCAATTTGGCTGTAAATGTCAATTTCACCAGCGCCACTGATAGAGGAAATTCGCGCTCCGGCTGCTACCGATTCTGTTTTTTTGACTTTTTTCGGTTTAGTACTATAGTCTTTCATCAAGTCCTTCCAGAGTTTTTGAACCATTTTTTTGTTGGCATTTGGAAGCAAAACGGAGAAACCCGTTTGAGCGCCTTCGCTCATGGTCATGACGCCTTCTTTTACGGTAGGAGCATGAGAGATACCTTCATTTTTAGCTGACTTTGTTTTAGCATTTCGCCAGTCTAATTGTTCGTCTTGACTGATGCCCATATTTGCCGAAAGGCAAAAAATGATTAACAAAACTAAATTTTTCATATTCTTAATTTTTTGGTTAAAAATCATTTTTGGTGATCGCACAACGAATTGAGGACGTACCTTTGCACTAAACGTCAGCAATAGAACGTTAAAAACAAGCATAATTTTTGCTGTAAACTTTTAGAATACTTCCCACCTCCGCCAAGTCATCACTTACACCAAAAGTAGTAATTAATCACTCTTTTTCAGAAAAAGAACATGACTCGACTGATCCTAACTTTCCTTTTGTGCGTGTGTTCCCTATCCATTTGGGGACAAAAAAAGCAATTGGACAAAGCCAACAAACATTACAATAACGGTGAGTTTGGCGCCGCGATGAAGCTATACGAAACCGTAGAAATCAATCCTAACAGCGTGGGCGTTCGCTCCAAGTTGGCGTACTGCTACTTGATGAACAATCGAATCGAAGATGCTGAGAATATCTACGCGTCTGTAGTGCAGCACAAGCGCGCTCGCCCGCAGACTTTTTTCCTTTACGGAAAATGCTTGATGGGCAACGAAAAATACGATGAGGCAAAAGTTTGGTTTGAAAAATATGCGGAACTCAAACCTAAAGACGAACGCACTGCCCTCATGCTGCGCGCTTGCGATGAGGTGCGGCTCATTGAGCCGTATTTTGAAAATTTCAAAATCGCCATTTTTCCAAAAAACTCCGAAGCAGACGATAACTCAGGCGTCTTTTGGAATGGCGGGGTGGTATTCACCTCAGACCGACCGACCAATGGTAATTTGCTCAAAGAAAAATCAGGTGCGACGGGGCGTGATTTTTTGAACATCTACTACTCCAAGCAACCCACTGAAGATATTCAATTCACGAAACCGGAGCGCCTTTCGGCAAAATTGAGTGAATTGAATAAAAACACTGCAAACGCTACTTTTTCGGGGGATTCAAGCATGATTGTTTTTTCTCGAAATAGCAATTTGCTCAATCGCAGTAGTTCTTACAACTTGCAACTCTATTCCGCGAAAGCGAAAAATAATAGCTTCAAAAAAATCAAAAAGCTCAAATTTTGCTCTGGCGAAATCAATTATATGCACCCAGCACTCTCGCCAAGTGGCAACTTACTCTTCTTCACTTCAGACAAGCCTGGAGGCGAAGGCGGCACAGACCTTTACGTTTCTCAACGAAACGGAGACAAATGGAGTATTCCGAAAAACATGGGGGAATTAGTCAATTCGCCAGGCAATGAGGGCTTTCCATTCATGGATGATGAGGGCAACCTTTACTTCTGCTCGAAAGGTCATGTGGGCTACGGCGGCTACGACATCTTCGTGACGAAGCGAGATAAATTGGGCAGATGGCAAAAGCCAAGGAATTTAGGCAAACCTATCAATAGCTCTTACGATGACGTTTCGATTTCCATCGAAAAAGGTGGGAAAAGAGGCATTTTTACTTCTTCTCGATTGGGAGGCGATGATGATTTATTTTTGATCTACTTTGCTGATGAGCAGGGGGCGTTCCCTGAGTTTTTGGGAGCGAATTAAGTTCAATTTAAGGTTCAAAGTTTTGGATCGTAGCCTGAGCAGGGTCGAAGGCGAAAGCATGAAAATTAATCGTTGCTATTTCGCCTTCGACTCCGCTCAGGCTACGGTATTAGATTGATCGTTGCAATATATACGTTACCGCACTAAGGTCACATCTCCCTCATAAATCTGCGAGGAGCCATCTATAAACTCCACTTCCACCAGATAGGCAAATACGGCAGTATTCATAAACTCGCCTCTAAACATGCCATCCCAGCCAAAGGTAGGATCGTTGGGTTGGAAGTTCTCTTCTTCAAAAAGGAGTTCGCCCCAGCGGTCAAAAACCCGAAATACATTCACCTGAGCAACGACATTGGATTTAGCATAAACGACAAATTCGTCATTGATGCCGTCATTATTGGGAGAGAAGGCACTTGGGATATATACCGGTTTTTTGGGTTCTACAATTACCATCACAGAGTCCAATTTTGAGCAACCATCAGCAGACTGGATGAATACTTGATACATCGTATTGTTGACTGGTCGAACCATTTGCGTTAAGCAATCAGGACAATCCATATTGTCAATACCCATCCATGCAATGGAATCAATTTCAGAGTCAGCTAAATTGGTCTGAGCAGTGAGGATAGTACTATCGCCAAGGCATATTTTTAGGTTGCCTTGAATGGCAGTTTCTACCTCAGGAGGAGAAGTAATCGTAAATAATGTTTCATCATAACAACCATTGACATCGCGAGCAGCAACTCGATAGTTGCCATCAAGCAGACCTGAATAATTGCTATTGGGTTGAAAATCGCCTGAATTTAACGAAAACTCATAAGGTCCCAATCCACCCATCACTTGGACGGTTATGGCTCCTGAATCTTGTCCAATACAATTGATATTCAAAACATCGGTCATCATTCGAATTGAATCTGGGAAGATGAGGAAAGTGTCTATTTGCTCGCAGCCCATTTCTTCTGACACCACCCAGTAGGTTCCTGATTCATCAATCTCTATACTCGAATCCGAACTTCCATCTTGCCATAGATAGGTAATGCCGGGAGTGGTGCGCGTGTTGCTTGAAGCAATAGTCGCAACGATACCATCACATAGCCCAAAGGAGGTCACGTCGGTTCCTTGCGGAATGGCAACTACATAGAAACTATCAGTCTGAGGACAACCATTGCCCATCATGGCTTCGACAAAATAAGTACCACTGGTCACGATGGTCGTAGATTGATTCCTTCCGCCATTGTTCCAGTTGTAAGTAACGCCTGGGTCGCCAACAGTTGAAACCAAGGTAGTCAGATCTCCATCACAAATAGTCAGATTTTCTATTACTCCGATAGGTGGCTCGACGGCTTCTATCAGTAATGTAGTCGTGTCTGGCAGGACACAATCTGAAGAAGGAAGAGAGGCAATTAGCGTCACTTCATAGATGCCCGGAAAGGTAAATGTATGGTTTGGATCACTAAACGTTGAAGTTGTTCCATCTCCAAAATCCCATAAATAATCAGTCGCTCCGGTAGTACTATTTATGAAATCAATATCGAAAGGTGCGCAACCAGCCAATTCTGGTTCTG